>NZ_JADEWG010000019.1 GCF_015207735.1 [Phormidium] sp. LEGE 05292 | reverse complement strand
CCCCATCTCCCCACCTCCCTAAGAAGGTGGTAATTCTGAGAGAATTGTAAAGCGGATGTGATTGAGGGATAAATCACCGATCGAAACAGTTTCTTTATTCAGAAGTACGCTGTTAGAAGTGATATTTTCAAAAGAGATACCTTTGCCAATTTCTACATGATACCAAGATAAGCCCATAAAAAATCTGGTCGGATATGGCCCTCCTTCGATTACATCGTCGGGGTTAGATTCCATTGGCAACCAACCAAAACCAGGGATATAAAATTCCATCCAAACATGATTAAAATCGGGGGACAAAGGAACATTTTGATATTCAGGATTTTTGGGACATTTGTAACGTCCTACTGTGCGACAGGCGATGCCATTTAAGCGAGAAAGGGCTAATAAAATGCCTAAATATTCGCCGCAAGAACCAACTCCTCTTTGTAAGGCGACATCTGGTGGATCGATGTGAGGTTTGATGCCGTAGGAAAGTTTATCATAAACAAAGTTACGAATTTTATAAATTTTTCGTAATAGATTTGTTTCTGTGCCGATCGCTTCTTTGGCTGCATTACGGATAATATCTGTATCCATTGCCAAATCGTCATTATCTACTAAATATTTGTCCCGAAATTCTGGTGCTAATTCTGGTAAATTTTCGACATCTCTTGGTGTCAAACGATATTTAATGCTGTAAACTTCTAGCAGTGCTTTCCAACCAAAAATGTGCCTTTCTTCTGGCGTGAGTTGGTCAAATTTAAACACTGCTACCCTTTGTCCGTTGATAATTTCTTCGGTAAAGGGACGACCGATAGGATAAATTTCCCTAATTTTTTGGCGCGGTGTTTCTGATGGCAATGCGATCCGCCATTCTAAGTTTTCTAAGTGCACTTCTTCTAATGGTGAGAGTTCCTCAACGTAGCTGACTTCCATTAAATAACCATTAGATAAGGCGTAATTCCCTTCGGGATAATAGTGGAAATAGAGGGGATGAATGAAAGTGCGATCGCGAGAAGCTAATTCTTGTGGTGGATCGGAGTTGGGGTCATCTCTAACAAAAGTTTCTTTATAAGCATAAGCAACATAAAGCACTTCTTTGTCTGTTTCGGGGTCGGTGTAAAAAACTAATCCTGTGGGATTTTCAAAAGGAGTTAATAAGCTAAATTTAATTTCCCCGGTTGCCCGTTCCAAACAAAATACTGTTTGTTCTTCATCATCAGCAACCCAAATTTCTTCGCCTCTAATTGTCAAATGTTCTCGACCAATTCCCGGTGTGTAAAATCTTGTAATTAAGTTGCCTTTGTTGGCATCATAGATGTAAATGTAACCGGATTTTTGGCAACTAACATAAACCGTTGATTCCCAAACTGTTATGCCATTTGCGGTGTAAGGTAAACTTACAAAATGTTGGGGCGTAAAGTCTGTTAAACTACAAAAGTACACATCTTCGTCTTTGGTAAACCACAACTTGTCTTGGCAAACAGCTAACCCAGTCGCATCTAAGAATTCCCCGCTCTGAGAGTAATTTAAAATAGTGGTGTCGTCATTTTTTAGATTAATTTGTAAGAGATATCCGGTTGTATGATCTAGGGCAATTAAGCGATCGCCCAAACAGCTAATATCTTGAATTGCATAAGCCGCAAAAGGTCTAATTGTTCTAAACATCAAGTCTTGGGTTGAAGAAACCATAGCTGTCTCAGGTAAAAGTTGGTTAGTACGCGCCCCTTGTTAAATCTTGACCTGGCAAAGGTGGCATCCTTATCCCAGTTTGAGCATAGCTTGCTCATGGTTAACAGTTAAATTTGTTACAATAAACCATTGACCAGTAGCTATCTTAACAAATAAGCTAGATAGGTCTGTGAGGAGAACAAAGCCAGATAATATTTTATACAAGTTTGTGGCTTTTGAACTACTCAACTGGAACACTAAAGGGAAGTGATATCGTTTTCTCATTAATTTTGCTAAAGAGGATTCACACTCCAGGTAGGGGGATATTCCTGATGTGGAGATCGATCGATAGCATTATTCTAGAGAATCGATATTAAAACATAAATCTGTCCAGTAGCTTAAATTCCAGATGGTGTTTCATTTGGGGGTAAGATGAGGGAGGTTCCTGGGAGTAAGTCGCTATTAACAACTAGAAACTCTAACTTAGATTCTCTCGTCTGTTACTAGTAAACCCTTGTTCAGTACTTTAGGGGTACTGTTATTTTAGCTATGACTCGGATCTTACAGTTTACTAATCCTTGGATCTTGTTATTTTTGGCTTTGGCGATCGCTTCTCCCCTCCCCTTCCGAGTTGCTGCACAATCACCAAGACCAAATGACCAAAGTTTACCAACAAATTGGGATGCTTACGAACCAGATGATAATATTGGTAGCCCTGGACGGCGAGAAGGAGGCGGTACAAGAGGGCCTTGTATTCAGAATAGTGCCAACGCTCAACTTATGGCTTTGGTGCCAGTTAACGGTTTTGGTACTACCACAGCCGAGTATCCTACTTTCTCAGTTTATCTGCCTCCCCTATTGACAGAAAGTAACCCTGAGATAGAATTTGTACTCAAAACAGCTGGGGAAAAGGAGATTTACAAAACTAAATTTAAAATTAATCGAGGGGCGGCAATTATTAGTTTTAGTCTTCCTAGTACTAGCAATTTATCAGCTTTAGAATTGAATAAAAGTTATCTCTGGTCAGTGACTTTAATTTGTAATCCAGAGGCTATAGATTCCGGTGATGTATCCGGTAACAAAGTAGTATCAGGGGCGATTCGGCGAGTGACTCCAAAACCTAATGTGCAACAAGAGTTAGCGACAGCGAAATCAGAGATCGATCGCGTTACTATCTATGCAAAAGCCGGGATTTGGTATGATGCTTTAAGTAATTTAGCCGAACTGCGACGGCGCAATCCCAACGATCCAATTGTCATCAGAGATTGGCAAGCATTGTTAAAGTCAGTGGGTATGGAAAAACTTGCCCAAGAACCACTATCTCAACCTGTGGTAGGTAGAAATCAATTAAATTCCTCAGTATCTCGCGATTATTGATTTCTACCTAAAGATTGATGCTTGTTTAAGAATATATCTCTTACAAGCTATCAGCAACCTTTCTAACTATAGCCAGATGTCTAAAGTTACTAGTTTTGGTTAACTAAGTTAATAGAAAAATGTTAACAATAATACATAGCTTATTATTGGCGAAAACTTTTACTTTAGAAATCTGGCAATGCAAAACTCAATGTTGAATAACGACCCCCTTTGGTTCAAAAATGCCATCATCTATGAAGTACCAGTGCGTGCCTTTGCCGACAGCAACGGTGATGGGATTGGCGATTTTCGGGGGTTGACAGAAAAACTAGATTACCTGCAAGATTTAGGAGTTACAGCATTATGGATCTTGCCCTTTTTTCCTTCACCATTAAGGGATGATGGTTATGACATTGCTGATTATACAAATGTCAATCCTATTTACGGTAATTTAGCAGATTTTCAAGAGTTTTTAGCAGCTGCCCATCAAAGAGGAATTCGGGTAATTATCGAGTTAATCATTAATCACACTTCCGATCAACATCCCTGGTTTCAAAGAGCACGTCGGGCAGCCAAAGGTAGTAAAGAAAGAGATTTTTACGTTTGGAGTGACACCCCGGAAAAGTATAAAGAAGCCCGGATTATTTTCCAAGACTTTGAAACTTCTAATTGGGCTTGGGATTCAGTCGCCCAAGCTTACTATTGGCATCGATTTTACTCCCATCAACCCGACTTAAATTACGATCATCCAGAAGTCCAAAAAGCGGTGTTTCAAGTTTTAGATTTCTGGTTGGCGATGGGCGTTGATGGACTGCGGATGGATGCAGTTCCTTACCTCTACGAACGAGAAGGAACAAATTGCGAAAACCTCCCAGAAACGCATGAATTTTTAAAACAACTTCGCCGCCATGTAGATGAGAAATTCCCGAATCGAATGTTGCTTGCTGAGGCTAATCAATGGCCGGAAGATGCAGCACAATATTATGGCTATGGCGATGAGTGCCACATGAATTTCCACTTCCCCTTAATGCCACGTTTATTTATGTCATTAAGGATGGAAGATAGCTTTCCAATTTCGGATATTTTACAACAAACTCCGACAATTCCACCTAACTGTCAATGGGCCTTATTCCTTCGCAATCATGACGAATTGACGTTGGAAATGGTAACAGATGAAGACCGGGATTATATGTATCGAGTTTATGCCCAAGACCCGGAAATGAGAGTGAATTTAGGAATTCGTCGGAGGTTAGCGCCGCTATTAGGAAATGACCGTCGCCAGATTGAATTATTGAATAGTTTGTTGCTATCTCTTCCGGGAACTCCTGTGCTTTATTACGGTGATGAAATTGGCATGGGAGATAATGTTTTTGTGGGCGATCGCAACGGTGTTCGCACACCAATGCAATGGAACGCTGACAGAAATGCCGGATTTAGTCGGGCAAGTGCTCATAAACTTTATTTACCAGTAAATGTTGATTCAGAATATCACTATGCCACAGTAAATGTAGAAGCACAAAGGGCAAATTTGAATTCTCTGTGGTACGCGATGAAACGCCTAATTGCTACACGGAAACATCTGCAAGCATTAGGAAAAGGTAGTTTTGAATTACTGCATCCCGAAAATCGCAAAGTGTTGGCATTTATCCGCACTTATGAAGATGAACATATTTTGATAGTGGCGAATTTATCGCGGTTTGTGCAAACTGTGGAATTGGATTTATCGCCATTTCAAGGTATGGTGCCTATAGAAATTTTTGGTCGGACTCAGTTTCCCCAAATTGCCGATTCCCTCTATTTTCTGAGTATTGCCCCTTACGCTTTTTATTGGTTTAGTTTGAAACTGCAACCAAGTTTAATTCCCTTACCAAAAAGGCAGACAAATTTAACGACTTTGGCAGTTAGTGGCAAGTGGCAAAATATCTTTTCTCAACGGGATTTGAAAAGTACATTGGAGTTAATTCTTTCGGATTATTTGTACAGTTGTCGCTGGTTTAATGATAAGGATCGCACGATTCAGTCCACCCAAATTACGGAAGCTATTCCTGTAATTTATCAAGATTTATCAGCACAGATTATTTGGTTGAAAGTGGATTTTATTCAAGGAGAACCAGATACTTATCTGTTACCTTTAGCTTATGCAGAAGGGGAAAAAGCTAGAGAAATTGAGGCGGAAATGCCGCAAAATATAGTTGCCCTTTTGCAAGAAGAAGGGAAAGAGGAAACGGGGATTTTGTTTGATGCGATCGCAGATAGTAATTTCCTGAATACGATGTTGGATGCGATCGCCAATAATCGTTCCTATAAAGGAATGGCTGGGGAATTAATCGCCAGTACCACTGATATCTTCCCCGCAGAAATTCCGGTTTTAAATCCCGTTTTAATGAAGGGAGAACAGAAAAATACTTGTGCTATTTACAGCGATCCAACAAAAAGCGGATCGGCGCTACAAAATCGCTTGATGTTAAAGATTTACCATCAAATTGAAGAAGGCGTTAACCCAGATTTAGAAGTGCGACGTTTCCTTAGCGAACAAAAACAGTTGCAACACTTTGCCCGCATTGCAGGTGCATTAGAATATCGCAATGGTAAAGGTATTCAAACTGTAGGATTATTGCAAGACTTTATTCCTGATGCGAGGAATACTTGGGATTATACTCTTGATAGTTTACGCGACTATTTTGAGCGAATTATAGTTCAACAATCTGAAGCTTCATTGCTTACTGTACCATCAGGTTCGCCGTTAGATTTACAACCAGAAGATTTGCCAGAATTAGCACAGCAAACTATTGGTTCTTATCTAGCAAGCGCCAGTTTAATCGGTGAAGTTACTGCCGAATTACATCTGGCTTTAGCCGCTAATGCTGAAGATCCAAATTTTGCCCCAGAACCTTTTTCTTCTTTCTACCAACGTTCAATTTACCAGTATGCGCGTAACCTCACAGGACAAGTTTTACTGGACTTGAAAAAGCAGCTAAAAACCTTACCCTCTGATATACAAAAATTAGCCACATCTGTTTTAAACCGTCAAGAAGAATTTTTTGGACGCTATCAATTAGTTCTCAATCAAAAAATCACCGCTAAGAGAACTCGCTATCACGGAGATTATCACTTAGGACAACTGCTTTACACAGGAAAAGATTTCATTATCATTGATTTTGAAGGAGAATCTGGGCGGAGTTTAAGTGAAAGGCGGATGAAGCGATCGCCTTTGCGAGATGTAGCTGGAATGTTGCAATCTTTCAATTATGCCGCTATTCAAGCCCTTAATAATGAAGTAGAAAACGGCACAATTAGTTCTGAAAATCTTCCCTTAATGCAACAATGGGCTAACTTTTGGTATTACTGGGTAAGCGCAACTTTCTTAAATAGCTATTTGAAAACTGCTAGTCAGGATTCATTCTTACCAAGAAGTAAAGAGGAATTGCAAGTACTTTTAGATGCTTACTTGTTGGAAAAATTGATCTACGACTTAGGTTATGAACTGAAAAATCGACCAAATTGGGTAGGAATTTCTTTACAAAGATTGCTGCAATTTTAGTGATGAGTTTAAATCTGGTTTGTTGTAACGGCTTTAGTCGTTTTCTTTAGGAATGTAAGACTAAAGTCTTCACAACAGACCTAATGCTAATTCACTATTAACTGCCATGATTCAACTAACACTCAACCACAATCAACTGGAAACCACCTTGGATAATGTCAGTTTAATTACTGACAATGATATTTATTTGTTCAACGAAGGAACCCACTATCATTTATATGAAAAACTGGGTTCTCATCCATTAGTTGTTAATGGTGTAGAAGGAACTTATTTCGCAGTTTGGGCACCTAACGCCGGACAGGTATTTGTCAAAGGTGATTTTAATGATTGGAATGATGAAGGTTTTCCTCTAACTTTAAGAGGACAATCAGGAATTTGGGAAGGTTTTATTCCCGGAATGACCAAAGGTAGCCTCTACAAATACCGAATTATTCACCGTTACAATGGCTATGCAGTAGATAAAGCCGATCCCTTTAATTCCCATCAAGAAATTCCGCCTCGAACGGCATCAATTGTTTGGGATACTGAGTATCCTTGGCACGATCGCGAATGGATGGAAAACCGCGCCAAAGTTAATTCTTTTGATGCCCCAATTTCCATTTACGAAGTACATTTAGGTTCGTGGATGCGGATACCGGAAGAGGGAAATCGCTTTTTAACTTACCGGGAAATTGCGACTAAATTGGCAGAATATGTGAAGCGTTTGGGCTTTACTCATGTGGAATTAATGCCAATTACGGAACATCCTTTTTATGCTTCTTGGGGTTATCAAACTACCGGATATTTTGCCCCTACTAGTCGCTACGGAACTCCCCAAGATTTCATGTATTTGATCGATCATTTGCATCAAGAAGGTATTGGTGTAATCTTGGATTGGGTGCCTTCTCATTTCCCTACAGATCTACATGGATTGAATTATTTTGATGGTACTCATCTTTACGAACACGCCGATCCCCGACAAGGTTTTCACCCTGATTGGCAGAGTAGCATTTTTAATTATGGGCGGAATGAAATCAGCAGTTTTTTAATTAGTAGTGCCTTCTTTTGGTTGGATAAATGTCATATTGATGGACTGCGAGTGGATGCAGTTGCATCGATGCTTTATTTGGATTATTCCCGCAAAGATGGCGAATGGGTTGCTAATAAATATGGTGGGAGAGATAATCTAGAAGCGATCGACTTTTTAAAACGTTTCAACCAAGCAGTTTATCAACATTTCCCCGATGTCCAAACTATTGCTGAAGAATCTACCGCTTGGGCAAAAGTTTCTCGTCCAATTTATGATGGTGGTTTAGGTTTTGGTTTAAAGTGGGACATGGGTTGGATGCACGATACTTTAAAGTATATGTCTCTCGATCCCATTGCCAGAAAACATCATCATAACCTCCTAACTTTCCGCATGATTTATGCTTTTAATGAGAACTTTGTTTTGCCACTTTCTCATGATGAAGTGGTGCATGGCAAAGGTTCTTTAATTGGCAAAATGCCGGGAGATTATTGGCAGAAATTTGCTAATTTGCGGGTGTTATTTGGTTATATGTACGCCCAAGCTGCCAAAAAACTTTTGTTCATGGGTGCAGAGTTTGGACAGTGGCAAGAATGGAGTCATGACAGAAGTTTAGATTGGCATCTTTTAGATTACCCAATGCACGCAGGTTTGCAAAGGTGGGTAACAGATTTGAATCACACTTATCGCCAAGAAAAAGCTTTGCATGAATTAGATTTTTCTTGGGAAGGTTTTGAGTGGATTGATTGCGATGATTGGCAACAAAGCGTCATCAGTTTGATCCGTAAGTCAAAATCAACCGATGAAACTATTTTAGTAGTGGCAAACTTTACTCCTGTACCTCGCTACAATTACCGTTTAGGTGTGCCGAATAATGGTTTTTGGCAAGAGTTACTTAATAGTGATTCGGGAGATTATGGTGGTAGCGGTGTGGGTAATTTCGGCGGTGTCACAGCAGAAGAAATTCCTTGTCACGATCGCGCTTTTTCACTCAATATTCACTTACCACCTTTGGGAATTCTGTTTTTTAAAACAAAAATTGATTTGCCAGAAAATTCTGTAATATCCATTACCTAAATTTTTGCTACAGATGCTTGGGGATTGGGCGGGTTTTGATTTCAATTTTATTGCTGGATATTCTCACCTTTTAGCTTTCACCCGCGCCTCCCCCATGTTTAGCAAACATTTGTGTAAACGATATAACATAAAATGCTTTTGTTAGAAAAAAAGCATTTCCCCAAATCAAATTACTGATTTGTATCACTAATCACAAACTAATTTCCCTGAAGAACCTATCTTTAGGGAGATTTTTTATTACCTAAAAAACAATTAAGTTTACGAGTGTCTATCCCATGATTTAACCAACTCAAGATAGCTTACCTGGAAAGTATTTTATTGACTTTTCCAGGTAACTATTCCTAACTTGAATGAAAGTCGCTTTACAAATATTTACCTCTTGTGACAGATGGTAGAAACAATTATATTTATTTATATTTTAGATAAACAATCGAGCAAGTCAATCAGCAGGTAATGTATCAAAGCCTATGTACTTAACAGCAAAGTCAAAAAACTTTAAGTAAAGCTTTCTATTCCTCTTAGCTACAACTATAGCTATCCTATTTAGGTTGTGAACTCCTTCTTTTGTGCGTGTCTTCTGTGTCTGGAGCGGTTTCAAGAAAACTCTTGACGTGCTACATAAAGGCTTCGCGACCACAACTCAAAGAGGATTGCTATAGCAAAAAAGTATCTTCTCAAAAAAGTTCAGAAAAGACCATTAACATTGATTTAAGGTAAATCTATGTACGTAGCACTTTGGCCAGGAAATGTTTATCCTTTAGGCTCATATTGGGATGGCAAAGGAACAAACTTTGCATTGTTTAGTGAAAACGCCACAGCGGTTGAGCTTTGTTTGTTCGATCGCAACGACAAAGAAACAAAGATTAAACTAACAGAAGTTAATAATTTTGTTTGGCATGGTTATTTGCCAGGAATTGGCCCAGGACAACGTTACGGATTTCGCGTACATGGCCCTTGGAAACCTCAAGAAGGTCATCGTTTTAATGCTAACAAATTGTTAATTGATCCTTATGCCAAAGCAATTGATGGCTTACTCCGGGGTAATGGTGCAGAAATATTTGGTTACTCTTGGGAAACGGAAGAAACAGAGAAAGATTTAGTTTTTTCTGAATTAGATGATGCCCATTTAGTGCCAAAATCTGTAGTTGTCGATCAATCTTTTGATTGGGAAGGAGATCAATTATTAAGAACACCTTGGCACGAAACTATTATTTATGAAACCCACGTAAAGGGCTTTACTAAACAGAATCCTAATATTCCTGAAGAACTGCGGGGTACTTATGCTGGAATCGCCCATCCTGCCGCAATTGAACATTTGCAAAGACTAGGAATTACAGCCCTAGAATTAATGCCCGTACACCACTTTATAGCCCGACCGGGATATTTAACAAATAAAGGATTAACTAACTATTGGGGCTATGATTCAATTAATTACTTTGCTCCCTTTTCTGGCTACAGTGCTAGTGGTACTGTGGGACAGCAAGTAACTGAATTTAAAAAGATGGTGAAAACGCTACATCGAGCGGGAATTGAAGTTATTTTGGATGTAGTTTATAACCATACTGGAGAGGGAAACCATTTAGGCCCAAGTTTGTCTTTGCGAGGCATTGATAATACAGTTTACTATCGTTTGATAGACGATGATAAGCGACTTTACATGGACTTTACTGGCTGCGGAAATTCTTTGTATGTAGGGCATCCGCAAGTCTTAAAGTTAATCATGGATAGCCTACGTTATTGGGTGACAGAAATGCACGTTGATGGCTTCCGATTTGACTTAGCAGCAGCTTTGGCAAGGGAGTTATTTGAAGTTAATAGCTTATCAGCTTTCTTCGATATTATTCACCAAGATCCGGTGTTAGCAGATGTGAAATTAATTGCTGAACCTTGGGATTTAGGAGAGGGTGGATATCAAGTAGGTCAATTCCCTCTTCTTTGGTCAGAATGGAATGGCAGATATCGCGATACTGTGCGAGATTTTTGGCGGGGTGAGAATGAGACTTTAGGAGAATTTGCTTACTGTTTTACTGGTAGTCCAGATTTATATTCAGTGAATGGACGACGACCGAATGCTAGCATTAACTTTGTCACGGCTCACGATGGTTTTACTCTGAATGATTTAGTTAGTTACGAGGAGAAACATAACGAAGCAAACGGAGAAAACAATTGTGATGGTGATGAACATAATCGTTCTTGGAATTGTGGTGTGGAAGGGGAAACTGATGACCCGGAGATTTTGGATTTGCGGGAACGATTAAGGCGAAATTTTTTAACAACTTTGATGCTGTCTCAAGGTATCCCAATGCTGCTAGGTGGGGATGAAATGGGGCGGACGCAAAAGGGTAATAATAATACTTATTGCCAAGATAATGAGCTTTCTTGGTTTGATTGGAATTTAAACCAAGACAATGAAGATTTGGTCAATTTTACCCGTGAATTAATTTATTTCCGTCGTCAACATCCGGTATTTCGGCGGCGCAAATGGTTCCAAGGTCGTCCGATTCATGGCAAGGGAGTTAGTGATATTGCTTGGTTCAATCCTGATGGGACTGAAATGACAGATGAACAGTGGAATATTGGTTACGCTAAGGCGATCGCAGTTTTCTTAGATGGCGATCAACTTGCCTGTCCTGGGCCTAGAGGTGAGCACATTAGTGATGATAGTTTCCTGATGTTTTTTAATGCTCACCATGAAACAATTGAGTTTAATTTACCTACTGATTTTGGCCTAGATAAGTGTGATTGGTCGTTGGTAATTGATACTAAGGAACCACGCTTTATTCAAGATGAAAAAATTTACACTGGCAACCAAGCTGTGCCTGTGGTAGGGCGGGCGTTAGTTTTACTTCGCCGCTTGGAATAAAACACAAGGAGACAATCAGGATTTATGGATATTACATGATGGTCAGGATTAATTATAAGATTGATTAGGATTAATCCTGTATATCATGTCAATCCTTAAATCCTGGTCAAGTTTTCCCAATCCCTAATCCCCAGTTCCCAGTCCCCATTTACCGAACCTAAATCAGAAAGAGATTTTCTATTACAACCTTTTAATAGAAGAGATAAATATTCAGTGCGGCTATTAATTAAAGTTTCGGAAAATAGTACAGTTCCTGGAGAAATTTATATTACCTCTCCAGAAGCAGTTTCCTTTGTTAAATTACCTACAATTACAGAAGTGGTCGAACAAGCAGCTAGTCAAGCTTCGATCGGAATCGGACCTTTCCAAATTTCATTAAGTTCATTAACTCAACCATGAAAAGTCCTCACTTAGTTAAATAGTGAGGACTCGAAAACTGTTACCACCAAACTCGATTTCCGTTTTCGTCAACTCTCGCTTGTCTAATTACATCCGAGATTTCTTCTGCATCTTTTACATGGTGGAGTGCTTCTTTCTCACCATCGGAGTCTTCGACAATAAAGTAAGTCGGAACTGTAATATGATCCCCGGTAATATCAGGGGAATCGACTGCAACTTGTTTCGCTTTTTCTTCAATTGATTGAGGTTCGTCAGAGATGCGATCGCCCGGATTAGCTGTTAAGTTTTTTTCCTTTGCTGTGGGTTCTTCTTTAGAATGCCAGTCTACACTTACTGGTTGCTTTATCTGCTTATCTTGTTCCTTATCCATGATCTTTTTCCCAATACAAAATTGCTCTTTAACTAAACTCAGTCTAGAAAACTGAAATTGTTATATACTCTTTCAAAGGAAGTAGTTTCGGCAGCTACAAGTGGTATTTAGGCTGAGTAAAAAATCTGCCTATTGTCTAGACGGGTAAATTATCTTGTTGTTTTATTTAGCTCTTTCTTAAGTGATAGAACCAAAAAAAGACCTTCTTTCTTTAGTTAGTAGTTTTAATTTGGGTTTGGTGATTCTAGTCGCTCACTAAACTGCCATTAATTCCACACTGCATCAATTTCTGATTCATTTAGCCAAATTGTTGTTTCATAACCAATTCTGCCAAAATCTGGTTCCGGCCCTAACTCCATTTGTACAGCATATTGTCAACTATTAACTTCAGGATGATAATTAATGCTTCTTCCCATACCACCAATGAAAGATACCGTTTGGTTTTTGGTATGGCAGGGTAATGTTGATAGCTGAACTCTCATAAAGTTGCCACTTTTACTAATAAGTTTTGCTCTTATTTAATAAACTAACTAACATAAAATTCTTCAGCTTCTAACTCTAGTTATGGCATGGTTTCTATCACAAGTATTGATTTTATGTAAAATATTTTTGTAACGATAAATACTTGCCAACAAAAAACCCCAGCTGGGTTGCTGGGGCGAGAAGTTGTAGGGATGTTTTAATGATTAACTAACGCAAATTGCTAGTTATTAATTCTTTCTTGTTCCCCCCTTGAGTAAGGGGGGCTAGGGGGGCTAAGAAAGAGCCAGACTTGTAACTAGCAACTTGAGTTAACTAGGTAAATTGTTGCTGGCATAAGCATCCATGCGGTAAGCAGGAACACGATCGTTGTAATCAATTTTAGTGCCAGTGATGGTTTCAGCTAACTTTTCAAAAGACTGAGAACGCCAGTTGCGATCGTGAATTGGCTTAGACTGTTCGCCACGAAAATAAGCTTGAGTACCAATTACGGAAGCAGCTAACCAACCAACGATAAATAAAGCAATCAGGATAGTCATGATTTATAGTTCCTCTCGTTTGTTTCCTTATGTAAACCAATATAACAGATTATTACAAAATGTAAAGCAAATCTTGACTAAAAAAGAGCAATTAGGTATATAAGCGCATTAAATATGGGGAAAACAATCAGCTAAACTGACGGAGTAGGTAACTGACGGGCTTTCCATGCTGATTCGCCCTGCGAAACAATCGGATATTCCAGCGGTTTTGCCGATGGTAGGCAAAATTTGTGCGTTGCATGAAACTTGGGATGCGGCGAAGTACGGGTTTTTGCCTAACCCGGCTCAACGTTACGATGGGTGGTTGGGTAAACTGGTAAACAGCGATCGCACTGTCTTTTTAGTAGCAGAAGACCAAACCAAAGAGCAAATAGCCGGATTTTTAGTAGCTACGATCGAGCGAGAAATACCCATTTATCGACTGAAAGAATATGCCTTTATTCACGACCTTTGGGTAGAGTCAGAATATCGCCGCAGTGGTGTGGCGCGACAGTTAGTAATGCAAACTATTGAGCAGTTTCAAAAGATGGGAGTAGAACAAATTCGCCTGGATACTGCTGCTAAGAATGACGCAGCAAGAAAGCTGTTCTCAGAATGTGGTTTTCGTCCTAGTGTTGTGGAAATGTTGATAGAGTTAGAGTGATATTAAGTTTGAATAATCAGTTATGTTTCGTGCTGCGATTAAACCCCACCCCTTAATCCCCTCCCCGTAAACGGGGAGGGGAGACAAAGCCAAGCTTTGGCGGGGGTGGGGTTCTTTTAGTTTTATAAGTAATCAGGTTGAACATAATATGAACAAAGCGATCGCCAATTTTTACCCTAATATTTAAGGAGTAATAAATATGAAAAAGAAATACTTAATTACTACAACCATTGCCTTTCTTACCTTCTACCTTTTGCCTTCTACCACAACATTAGGCGGAACTTGTGCGGGCGCTAGTTGTCCACCACCGCCCATTGGTTTTACACCCGGACAATGGATTAATTATGAAGTAGTTAATCGTACAGGTTTCATTGTTGAGTTACAAAACGTACCAAGAACTCCTGTGCTTTTTTTACGTCCGGGAGAACAAGTTAGGTTTCCCAGACAAGCAGCAACCGAACCAAATCTTTCTTCATTGTCTTGGGATGCTACACCATATTTATTAAGAGCAAGACTTTCTAAACCTAGTGCAAATACGCTACGAGTAGAGATAACGCCAGGGGGACTTCCAGGCGATCGCGCCCTCTACATCCGCGATGATGGTCGAGTCATTATATTCTAGGAAAAATTTGCATTTTTCCTAGTAATAATGAGATAATACTTTCGCTTGCAGAGTTATCTTCTGCCAATAACAAAAGCACCTAAGTAGGTGAAGTTATGTATAAGAACTTACTGCGAATTTTAGGAACAACTTGCTTAGTTTTAGCTGGTATTATCATCACTACGGAAACTATAGCAGGGCCAAAATTTGTCAAGACTGGGAAAACGCTAAATCAAAGTGAGTACATTACCTTACAAGTATGTAATCACACGCCTAATCCGGTTAGTGTAGAAATCCCATCTTATACTGACCAAATTACTATGAAACCGAAAGAAACGCGGAAACTCCGCTTCAAACTGCGGAACCAAGATCATGGACTTTCGGTTTTATATTGGAGTCCGACTGGAGAGCAAGTATTATCAGGAAAGGTCAATAAACCGAATTCCCAAACATTGCTTTTAGACCTCAAACCTGGTAGTTTTGCTCAACAAGACGATCGAGCAATTTACGATACAGAAATTCCTGGTCAAGTATTGGTTTTTTAAATGCCTAACGATCGATTACCTTTGCAACGTTGGGAGTTTTACCCAGAAAAACCGCAACAAGCTAAAGAATTAGCCGAAAAGTTCCATCTTTCTCCTTTATTAGCGCAGGTGTTAATCAATCGAGGAATGGAAACTCCAACCCAAGTCAGAGAGTTTTTAGAGCCAGAAACTCAATTTCTACCCGATCCTTTAGATGAATTTCCCGACTTGGGAATTAGTGTGGAATTGTTGGAAAATGCGATCGCTTCCCAAGGCAAAATTGCCATTTGTGGAGATTATGATGCTGATGGCATGACGAGTACTGCTTTGTTGTTGCGATCGCTTCGTAGTTTAGGCGCTGATGTAGATTATGCCATTCCCAGTCGCATGACTGAAGGATATGGAATTAATTGCCGAATTATCGAAGAATTCCATACAGAAGGTGTACAACTAATTTTAACAGTAGATAACGGCATTGCCGCATTTGAACCAATTCTAAGAGCCAGAGAATTAGGTTTACAAGTCATCGTTACCGATCATCACGATATCCCACCCAAATTACCACCAGCCAATGCAATTCTTAACCCCAAATTAATTCGAGAAACTTCACCTTATCGAGGAATTGCTGGTGTAGGAGTTGCTTATATTTTAGCAGTTTGTTTAGCGCAAAAACTTGGGCTTGCTAAAGGTTTAATTAAACCAATGTTAGAGTTATTCACATTGGGAACAATTGCCGATTTAGCACCATTAACTGGAGTAAATCGACGTTGGGTAAAACGCGGTTTACAACTCTTACCTTACTCCCAATTAGCCGGAGTACAAGCATTAATTCAAATTTCTGGCGTAGAAAGTAGTTCCAATTCATTATTGAAAAATTCTGTAAGGGCGAGTTTAGTAGATAATTCTGCGATCGCAACAGAAGGATTGACTACAAAACCCACCCCTAAAACTCAAAAATCTCTAAACCCAGAAGATATTGGTTTTAGACTTGGGCCAAGAATCAACGCCATTGGGAGAATTTCCGATCCACAAATTGTTATTGAACTGTTAACAACTGATAATATGGGTGTAGCTTTAAAAAGAGCTATGCAGTGCGAACAAATTAATCAAAAGCGTCAGATGCTTTGCGAGGAGATTGAACAAGAAGCGATCGCATGGTGCGAACAAAGCCAAATCGATTTACAACAAGAACGAGTTTTAGTTGTCGTCCAACCAAATTGGCATCATGGCGTAATTGGAATTGTCGCATCTCGCTTAGTGGAACGCTACGGAGTTCCGGTTTTTATTGGGACTTATGAAGAGGAAGATAGCGATCGCATTCGCGGTTCAGCTAGGGGAATTCCCGAATTTGATGTGTTTGAAGCCTTGTTATCTTGTGAAGATTTACTAGGAAAATTCGGCGGACATAAAGCAGCAGGCGGCTTTTCTTTACCTGCGGAAAACTTAACAGAATTTCGCCGTAGACTGAGTAAATTTGCTCATAAATTACTCCAACCAGAACACCTCAAACCTTTATTAAAAATTGATGCTAAAGCCGAAATTACCGATATTAATTTAGAATTATATCAACAAATCCAAGCTTTACAACCTTGTGGAATTGAGAATTCAGCACCAGTTTTTTGGATGTCTGATGCGCGAATTGTGGAACAGCAAATAGTGGGTAAAGGTCATTTGAAGCTAACTATTTCTCAGTTTAGCTCACCGGATAAAATTAAAGCGATCGCATGGCGTTGGCGCGACTACTTTCCCCTGCCAAACCGAGTTGATCTAGCCTATCGACTCAGAGAAAACAATTTTAACGGCAGCAAAACTGTAGAATTAGAATTATTAGGTGTCAGACAAGCAAAACCATTGTCTTGGCAAACCTTCACAGCCAGAAATATTCCGTTAAAAGCCGAGTTTTACCACAATCAAAAGCGTTACACTTGCGGGTTATATCCAAATGATTCCTTAACAGAATTAAGGATTAAAAATGCTGAAGGCAAAGTTTTAGCCGTTCCTTTAGGAAAAACAATAGGTTTGTTAGGTAAAACTCGTGAAGATGCTGCGGAAATCAATATATTACAACCGCCTTACTTTACTTTAGTAGAAGCTGCACAAATAGCTTTAGAAAAACTCAAATAAATTCTCATAATTGTTCGTTGTAGCGACTTTAGTCGTACATTTCTAAAATAATTGGACTAAAGTTCTCACAACGAACATGGTTAGTAGTCCAAAAAATTAAAGGGGGATCGACTCCCCCTTGTAAATTGTTAAGGACTGAACTCGCTGAAGCTTTTACAAGTTGCCGTTGCGAGAAGCTAGTACTACAATCACAGCTGGCCCTGCAAGCATAATCAAAGCTACCAGAGTCAGCTGGGCAATCACTTCCCAGTGAATACTGGTAACAACACTGGTAACAGAATTAATAACAGATCCCATTTCTCCTCCCGCGCTAACCCAGATAGGTTTGAATATCTACGTTAAAAAATCCGTCTCTTATATTACCTGGCTACAGTCCACTTTTTTTAAGCAACTTAACAAAACTATAAAAAAATATAAACAAACATGAAGCTGGTTATTAATTGGGAAAATACCCCCGTTAACTGGCAGAGTTGCTAGACTCTAAAAGCATTGACACAAAGGATTGATTTAAGAATTATGACGACTTGGTGTTGCGTCAAAGGATGTGGTGCTTGCTGTTATCTAGAACCATCTGAACGTCCAGACTTAGAAGAATATCTTACCCCAGAGGAGTTAAAGGAGTATCTCAGCATGGTGGGGGAAGAGGGATGGTGTATAAATTTCGATCGCACTACCCGCGAATGTCGCATCTACTCAAATCGTCCCCGATTTTGCCGCGTCGAGTCGGAAACATTTCAGGATATGTTCGGCATAGCAGCAGAAGAACTTAACGATTTTGCCATTGAATGTTGTCAAGAGCACATATCTGACATTTACGGTGATCGTAGCCCTGAAATGCAACACTTTAATCAAAAAATTGAATTTTAGCAAATCATTTTATACTTATTTGATGTATAGCAACCGTCAGGGTGGTTAAGCCAGGATTAAGGGCTAGAACCCTTACTGTTACGACTTTTACCTTCTGCCTTCTGCTATATTCTTTCGATGAGTAAACTTAGGTGTGTTATAGGAGTGGTTCGTGCAACAAAGATCGCAAAGCCCTTATCAAAAGCTAGCAGATCTGGAAGATAAACTCAGGCGGGCAAATGAAAACATTCAACGACTCAAGCAGGAGAACGGCAACCTCCAACAAACAGTCGTTTCATTTAGCCCAAAACCTGCGATTACCGGACTTAAGCAGGAAAATAGTAAACCGCAAAGACAAGTTGGCAGGCTTGAGCAGGGAAACAAAACTAAGTCTCGCAGGAACGCTGATGATTTTTCAATGTTGCGTTTAGAACAAGCTGCATCTAGAAGAAGAGGCTCCCCTAAATATCAGGAATTAGAAAACACAAGTTCTCTGAGAAATCGGAGAACTCGCAAAGGTAGGAAAAAATATTATCAGTTACGAATAGCGGCGCTGGTATTAGCCGCACTGACAGTTTTGTGGATTATTATTTCCGCTATTTCTTCAGTTGTGCAGTTATTTAATTGGAGTATAACCGCCTTTAATAGACAAAATACAGAACTATTAAAACAGCTACCTACTACACCTTTACTACCACCAGATATTCCTCCGGGAACTCATGCGATCGCACTGCCAAGACCAACAGATTCAAAGTTACAAGAAGCTGAATTAATTTATAACGTCACTACTCCTCCACAATTAAAGCAAAGTCAACAATTACAAGGAATTGTTGATGAGATGTTGAAGTTAATTCAATCGAGATATTTACCAACTCAACCGCTATCTATCACATTGATTAATGTGAAAACCGGAGAAACAGCTGGATATCAACAAAAATCATTGTTCTACCCTGCTAGTGTTGTGAAAATGTTTTGGATGGTCGATGTTTTTGACCAACTACATCGAGGAATTTTGCCAAATGAACCTGTGTTTGGTGCGGATTTGAATCGCATGATTCAACAATCTTCTAATGATGCTGCTAGTCGATTAATTGATGCTGCAACTAATACTTACTCTGGTTACAATTTGCGGGGCGAAAAGTATGACGATTGGGCGAATAAGCGCCGCAAAATTAGTGAATTTTTCAGCAAAGCCGGATACGAAGGGATTGCGATCCATCAAAAAACCTACCCAATTAGTTATTTGCGCCATGAAACACCAGAGGGTAGAGATATGCAAATGTGGAACGATCCTAAAGAGTTAAAAAATCAAATTTCCAGCGAACACGCCGCCAGATTAATGTACGAAATTGTCACAGGAAAAGCGGTTACCGCAGAAGCAAGTGCCAAAATGGTGCATTTGTTGGCAAGAGATTTACGATTGTCAGCTTGGCGGGAAAATACCGCCAGATTTGGTGGATTTAACCCGATTCGGGGCTTTTTGGGAGAAGGATTGCCCTCAGATCTGGATTTTGCTTCTAAAGCAGGTTGGACGGATACAGGTCGTCATGAGGTAGCTTTTGTCAGAAGTAGGGAGGAAAATGGCCCTATTTATATTTTGGCGATTTTGGGTGGACATGAAGCTTATTCTAAGGATTGGCAGCTATTTCCGGCGCTGTCGCAGATCGTGTTCGATCGCATGAGCGGAAAAACTCCCGAAAAACAGCAGTAAAAATCACATCAAAATGCCCTCTTGGGGATAAAATGAAAGAAATATGAAAATAACCTAATACTTTACCATTGCCTGTGAAACTTTCTTCTGCACCACCAACCTTGTCTGCTCCTGAGTCAATTAATCAGACTAGGGATGCACAGCAAACTGTAATCGAGTCAACGCTGAAAATCACTGATGCTAAGACAGTAGGGAAACCGACACAAAAGCTAAACAAGAATTTCAACAAAGGAGCATTAGCAGTTTTTGCCTCTACTTTTGTTACTATTTTCTTGTCAGAAATGGGAGATAAAACTCAAGTAGCTACCTTGCTGATGAGTGCAGAATCTCAGTCTCCTTGGTTAGTTTTTGCTGGCGCATCTTCAGCGTTAATCGCCACAAGTTTACTGGGAGTTTTACTGGGTAGGTGGTTAGCAACTAAGGTATCTCCGCAAATTTTAAATAAAGCTGCTGGCATCAGTATGCTGGTAATTACCATGCAATTAGTTTGGGAAATTTTTCATTCTTAAACTGGAGACTGGAAATGACAGGCAGGATGCCTGTCCTACAATTGAAAGATTCAAAATCTAAAATCTAAAATCGCTATGATTGACTGGCATCTTTTAGGACTAAGTTTTATTACTGTGTTTTTGTCAGAGTTAGGAGACAAAAGCCAACTAGCTGCGATCGCTCTTAGTGGCAGTACAAAATTTCCCCGTGCAGTATTTTTGGGCACAGCTGGAGCCTTACTGTTAACAAGTTTATTAGGTGTAATAGCTGGCGAAGGTGCAGCGCAATTGTTACCTGTACATTGGGTAAAAGCGATCGCCGCTATTGGTTTTGCAATCATGGCTGTACGCTTACTTTTACCAACTGCTGCTTTACCTGAAGACTCCGAATAAAATCCGCATAAACAGAAACCCGGTTTCTTGAAA
Organism: [Phormidium] sp. LEGE 05292; assembly: GCF_015207735.1. Classification (GTDB taxonomy): domain Bacteria; phylum Cyanobacteriota; class Cyanobacteriia; order Cyanobacteriales; family Aerosakkonemataceae; genus Floridanema. Next base: position 55,726 of record NZ_JADEWG010000019.1, on the reverse strand, counting down.
AAACCGGGTTTCTGTTTTACCTAAATCATTTACCAATTACTTTTCTCGGTAAAACAAACTCAGAATCGCGCCACCAACGATTAACTTAATGACTTCCAAAATCCAGTAACTTTGATGTAAAAAAGTCATGCTACCAGGGACAGAAGTTACTGGATTAAGCACTTCTATATTTAACCCTAAAGCACTCATTTGTGGTGTCAAAACATAAGTGAAAATCAGAGCAATAGTTAGAAGTATGATTGGTAAAACAATTGCATTGCGGCTCTGACTCACTAAAGTATCTTGCGTGCGTTTGAGAACTAACACACCCGTCAATACTAAAGCTGCACACAACAATTCGATGCGGTTAAAAAGCCAGAAAATTAAATAACCAGCTGTGGCAAATCCACTTTGCGACATCATTCCAGAAGCATACAAACCAGGCATAATTACCAAGTCCAAAACCAGGCTAGTACTGAGCCAAAAGGTCAAGGTAAAAATAACTACTGTTTGCCATCCTGGTCGCTTTAATTGAAGACTAGAGATTGAAGACATATAATTCCACCTGCTTTTGCATTACTTTTAGTCTAACCAATTTTTCTCATTAAAAATATGAAATATCTTTGCGGTTTATTACAGTTAATTTGATTAAAATTAGTTAATAAAGACCGCAAAAAATTTAATTACGGGATAGCAAAACTTCTTTTCAAATCTTAATAAAAACCTATGCGTACTTCTCGAATTCTTTCAGCAACATTAGCAGCCACAGTAAGTATTTTAGCTAGCTGGCAACAGACAAAAGCAGTGCAACTGGCAGATGGTACAGTTTACTTTGTGCAGCCTCCCAGTTTATTAGCAGCAACTACCACGTTTAATGATGCCTGTGTATGGTCAGCAACTTATTATTTTACGGTTAATTTGCCCGAAAATGCTGGAGAACCCCTGCAAAGAGTGGTGATTAATCAATACGAAGGAGGAGAGGACGTAGATTTTCGCTTGAAAGAAAGTCGTGCTTTTGTGGGAACTCGAGGTAAAAAAGGGGAAAATTTGCCGATTCAAGAAGTGATAACTGACGAAAAAAGTCGTTCGATCGCTATCACTTTTGAGCCGCCAATTACTCCGGGACAAACTGTAACTATTGCTCTTGAGCCTGTTCGTAATCCTTGTTTCGGTGGAGTTTATTTGTTTGGGGTGACTGCTTTTCCTCCGGGAGAAAAAGTACATGGTCAATTTCTCGGTTTTGGACGGTTCCACTTTTACGATCGCAGAAACTTCTTTTGGTAATTCAGCTAATTATTATATAGTGTCACCCTAGAAACCCGATAGATACCGGGTTTTTATTTTGCATAACCTGCGCTCAATTATAAATTAAACATTAAATTTTAGGCTTTTTAAATTTTTAGTAATGAAATTAAAAATTTAATTTAATTGTTATTAAATTCAATTAAAGTTTATTAAAATTAATGCTATTTAACTTAACTAAGAATAAAGTATTTTTGCCACTTTACGATCGCTCTTTATTCATGCCAATATTGACAAGTGTAATCAACAGATAAAAAACCATTGGCAAAGTATAAAAAATTGCAACTTAAAAGTAGGTAAAGGATAGGAAAATTATGGCAACACAACTCAGAAACGCCTATATTATTGGTCAAGAAAACTTTCAAAATTGGAGCCAAGGATTTGATACAAGTAATTATCTAAGAGTTTTACCTCACCCCGATCAAAAAATTCCCTTCAAAGACCCGTTTCGAGATTGGCAATTAGATCAACCAGGCAATTACATTTCCAGTTGGGGGCCACAAGAAGAACTAAACGCTACCCTGAGAATGGAAAATATCGATCGAATTCAAATTGATGGGTTTGGCATTCTCAAATCAGGAGATGGAAAAATTCCTTGGCTGACTGATGCTAGCAATCAACCTAGAAATACTCCTTATGAACAATTAAGAGGTTATAACGGCACAATACCGGGGCCATTTTTAATTACAGAACCTGGAGACACATTAAACTTATGGTTGGAAAATAATTTAGACCAAGTAACAAACCTCCACACTCACGGACTGCACGTATCACCTATGGGACGTGGTGATAACGTTCTTCATGTAGTAGAGTCTGGAGAAAATTGGAATCAAATTATTCCCATTCCCGATAATCATTTTATTGGCCCTGATTGGTATCACCCGCATTTACATGGATTAACAAATGAACAAGTTTCTTCAGGATTAGCAGGTCAATTATTATTAACAACCCCTTACGACTTGCCGGATATAGATAAATTCAATCCCAAAGAAAGGCCATTGCATTTTATGGCACTTAATACCTTTGGCGTGCAACAGGTAAACAGACAAGGAAGCGCAACAGATCCGTTAAATCAAGACCCAACAAAAGCACTTCCGGCTGGGACACCATTGCAAGTTTTGGGAACAGAAAATGGGGAAAAAGTTTATGAATTGTCCGATGCAGTTTTCATGGGTTACAACGCCAAACCTAAACCTTACGATCCGACGCGACCAACAGGCGGTGCGCCGGGAATTTTCTCTTATGGCGGTGGGCCGTTAGCTGAACCTACAGAAAATGTAATTCACACAGTTAATGGTCAGTATAATCCCACAATTGAAGTGAAAACAGGTGAAGTTAATCTTTTTGCCTTCACTAACATGAACAGTAATGCTTTTCACATTATTCAACTGTTCAAAGAAGAAGGGGACAATTTAGTTCCTCAAGAAGTAACATTAGTAGCTATTGATGGAGATTCTGTAGGTTCAATAGCTTCTAATGCTAAAGACGTTACTGAATTGCCAGTTCTCTCTCCCGGACAAAGATTAACTGTTGAAGAATGGTTTGAAAAACCTGGGAAATATTATTTCCTATCTAATGGAACTGAAGAAATTATTGGCAATAATACTTCGGCTTTAATTAAAGGAAAAGATGGATTTGAAGATGGTCACTTAATTTGGGGGCCGCAAGTATTAGCAACTGTGGAAGTGACGGGAAATGAAATACCAAAAGGCCCTCGTCCAGAACCTTATGATATTTTCCTTGAACAGGCGCAAAAGATTGATGAATTAGTTGCAGATACGAAAAAAGGAGATTTCGATCGCCAACGCACATTTACTTGGTCAGCTAATCTGGGGAATGCGCTGGCAATAGGTAACGTCCCCGACGACTTGGATAGTTCTAGTTTCGAGGGAACATATCGGATCAACGGAGAATTTTTTGCCACCGAATTCGATGAAGGTCAAGTTCCTCTGACGATGCCAATGCTAGGCACAACTGAAGTTTGGAGTATGAAAAATACTTCTGGTCAGAGTAATCCTAACCTCCCCGCGCAACTAAATATTCCCTTGCTGGAATGGCATCCTTTCCACATTCACCAAAATGACTTTACAGTTCTGGAAATTAACGGTATTCCGGTTAGTGACCTGAAAACTGCTTATCTGGATGGCGTTTTGAGCGATACGATCGGTCTACCACCAACTTACGACCCCAGCCAACCACCCACCGTAGACAACCCTTTCGGCGTGCCGATGGTAGATGGGGAAGCCTCAGAAATCAAAGTGGCGATGAATTTTGAAGACTTTCCCGGTAGTTACGTCAATCACTGTCACATTCTGTTCCACGAAGACGCAGGGATGATGGCACCTGTGCGGGTGGTTTTGAATACTGAAGATACTTGGTTGGGTTTAGCTGGTCAACAAAGTAATGGAAAATTGGATTTATATCGGGCGAGCAATTTAAACCAAAAGATTAATTTATCGCCCTTTGGTGCAGCATTTACAGGTGCGATCGGTCTAGCAATTGGTGATGTTAATTACAAACAAAAAGATAATCTGAACAAGAATGTTACAGATAACGTCACCGATATTATTACTATTGAATCTAATTTGGATAGTACAACAAATAAATTCACTGTCAAGGTATTTGATGGTAAGACGTTGAGCGATCGGCAAAAACAAGGCATTACCCAATTTGATGGACAAAATCAAGAATTACTACTTACTCAATTTTCTCCCTTCGCCAACCAAACATTTACACCTAATGCCAAAGCATCAGTAGCAGCTGGAGATATTGATGGCGATGGTCACTCTGACATCATCGTTGGTGTAGGTGGAATTGCCAATCCTTTAATTGAAGTTTATAGCGGTTTGGACTATCACTTAATCACCAGAATTAGTCCATTCCATCATGAAACTGGATTCACTGGCACAATTAACCTAGCTTCTGGTGATATTGACGGAGACAACTTTGATGATGTAATTGTTTCCCAAGGTAGTGGTGGCACAGGATTAGTAGAAGTTTACAGCGGACGTTCCATTGAATTAAAAGGCAGTTTGAATGGTAAAGATACAGCACATGATACTGCATTGTTAACTCAAACTTTCCAACCTTATGGTGTTTACAACGGAGAAATTAAAGTAACATCTGGTTATGTATTACAAAGACCAGATGTTCCCAATGGTCAAGCCATTCAAACTTACCACGCCAACCTCACCACAATGGCTGTTGGTAATGTACCTCAAGGTCAAGAAGCGGTTAAAATTTTCACCTATTTGGGAGGATCGCATCACGGGGCGGCAGAAGATCATTCTCACAGTTCCACTACAGGAGAGAGTATGAACGAACCAGAATTTCGTTTAGATACTCAGTTTACTCCTAAAGAAAATTTAACTGGAATGTTAGGAAGTTTTGCAGATATTAATGGTTTATCAAGAGGTGAACCAGTAATATTTGGTGTTGATTCTTCTGGCAAAGCTGAATTAATTCGCTTGCAAGAAAGAAATATTACTATGTCTGTTGCTGCTGGCGGAACTCTGTACACTTCTGGCAATGATTTCTATTACGGAGATACGGGAAGTAACAACTTATTTGGCAGTTTTGGTAATGATTCAATTTATGGTTTGAGTGGCAACGATCAAATCTCTGGCAACGAGGGTAATGACTTAATTGCTGGGGGTGATGATAATGATACCTTGTACGGTGGCAAAGGTGATGACACAGTTTCTGGGAATCAAGGGCAAGATTTATTATTTGGAAATTTGGGTAATGATACAGTTCATGGTGGCAAAGGTAACGACCAAATTTATGGCAATCAAGGACAGGATGTTCTGACTGGAGACTTAGGGAATGATACAGTTTACGGCGGCAAAGATAATGATTTGATTTATGGCAATTCAGGTCAAGATGTTCTGTTCGGTGATGCAGGAAATGACACAGTTTACGGTGGCAAAGATAACGACATAATTTACGGTAATTCAGGTCAAGATTCCCTGTTTGGAGATGTTGGTAATGACACCATTTATGGTGGCAAAGATAATGATTTGATTTATGGCAATTCAGGTCAAGATTCCCTGTTTGGAGATGTTGGTAATGACACCATTTATGGTGGTCAAGAAAATGATACTTTGAATGGAGGAACTGGGGATGATTGGTTAAGTGGTGATTTAGGTAACGATCTGTTGCAAGGTGGGGAGGGAAGCGATCGTTTTATCCTCGCCGCTAACAAAGGAAGTGATACCATAATTGATTTCCAAAATGGTATTGATTCCATCATCTTAACTGGTGGTTTAACTTTCGCTCAACTAACGATCGCAGAAAGCAGCGGTTCAACTTTAATTAGGATTACCAGCACTAATGAACTGTTAGCAACTCTCAATGGTATCCCAGTTAGCCAAATAGGAACCGAAGATTTTATTGCCTCATAAAAGTCCGTTGTTCCCACTTCAGTGGGAGTAGCGCTCAAGCGCTCACAACAGACCTAAAAATCAGGTCTGTTGTACCCACTTCAGTGGGAAAAGCGCTCAAGCGCAACAACAAACCTAAGTTAAACTCATCAAATTACACAACTTATAAACTGTTCTTGCACCAACATTGGCATCCCATTCATCATCACCAACTTCCACAACATCAAAACCAATAATTTCTCTACCACTATGCACAACTTCTCGGAATAAACAAAAAGCTTGTTCTAATTCCAAACCTCCTGGAACCGGAGTTCCCGTATGCGGACAAAGTTTAGGATCTAAACCATCCACATCAAAACTAATGTAAACTTGTTGCGGTAATTCTGCCACAATTTGTTTACACAAATCTAACCAAGTCACCCCAGCATAAAGCTTTTGTTTCAACATCGGATCGTAGTACGCCGAAACTCTTCCTTCCGACTGCTTAATCAAATTAACTTCACCCTGAGAAATATCCCGAATTCCTACCTGAACTAACTTAGAAATTTGCGGAATTTGCAAAGCATTAAACATAATCGAAGCATGGGAAAATTCAAATCCTTCATAAGCATCACGCAAATCTGAATGAGCATCAATATGCAAAATTCCAAAATTAGGATAAAGTTCCGCCAAGGCTTGCATATATCCTAAAGGTACACTATGATCGCCCCCAATCACAGCGACTTTTTTCCCCAGATTCATCGCCGTTTTTGCTTGCTCAAATAGCCATTGATTAAGTGCTTGAGACTCACGGTTAATCTCTTCCAGAATTTCTTTTATTTCTGGCTCATCTTCCACAAGTTTACCTTGTTCTAAATGCTCAATAATTATGGTGGCTTTCTGTCTTAAATCATCGCTTTTTTGCTGGATATCGGCAGAAATTTCTGCCATAAAAATCCCTTGTTCCCAGCCATCTGAATTATCAAAATCAAAAAGATCCAATTGGCGAGAAGCTGCTAAAATTCTTTTTGGTCCTGCGGCTGTTCCGAAACCATAAGAAACCGTAACTTCCCAAGGAACACCAAACACAATAATATTAGCAGATTCATAATCAAAAGGAAGCCCTAACAAATTGCCGTTATCAACACCAATTCCATTAGGATCAAAGTTTTGCAGAATTTCTTCTCTAGTAGCCATCGGGTAATTCCTAAAATTTTCAGGTAGTTTAGCAGGAAGTGTCTCCATTAATGTTAATGTGACAACACCTGTTTATTTAACGCAAAGTTTTGGTTATAAGATCCCCCATTATCCCCCTTAATAAGGGGGACTTTGAATCGAGATCTAGTTCCCCCCTTAATAAGAGGGACTTTGAATCGAGATCTAGTTCCCCCCTTAATAAGGGGGACTTTGAATCGAGATCCAGTTCCCCCCTTAATAAGGGGGACTTTGAATCGAGATCCAGTTCCCCCCTTGGTAAGGGGGGTTAGGGGGGATCTAACCTAGATTTTGCAACTAACAACTTAAGTTATTTAACAAACAAGTACACCGCATTTATGATAGCGATAAAAGGTATGAAATTTACTCCTTCACTATTGATATTTTTCCTTTTGGTATTGATATCTGGTTGTAATCAAAATCAGAAGACAACGGCGGAAACTCTCCAATTAACACAGCTGGAAACTTCTCCGAAACCAACGCCAGTTAAATCTTATACCAAGGAAGCAAAACTAGTTGCGGTTGGCGATTTGCTAATGCACATGAGTTTAACTCGTTCTGGTTATATTCCCGAACAGAAAACCTATAATTTTGATGGGTTTTTCACTGAAGTTAAGCCAATTATTTCTAGCGCGGATTGGGCGATCGCAAATGTAGAAACAACATTAGCAGGCGCAGAAATGGGTTACTCAGGCTATCCGTTATTTAATGCTCCACCGCAATTAGTAGATGCTGCCAAAAAAGCCGGATTTAATGTTTTAACAACTTCCAACAATCATTCGTTAGATAAAGGCGAAAAAGGAGTAATTAACACTATTAATAATATTCGTTTTCGTGGAGTTGTGTCAACAGGTACAGCCAGGACAGCCAAAGAAGCAGCGCAAATTTTAATGGTAAAGAAAAATGACATTAATATGGCAATTTTAGCCTATACTTATGGGACAAATGGTATTCCTATTCCTCAAGGTAAAACTTATTTAGTATCACTAATCGACGAAGGGAAAATTATTAATGATATCGCTAGAGCCAGAAAACAGGGAGCCGATTTAGTGACAGTTTCCTTACATTTTGGCAATGAATATCAACGCCAACCTGATGCAGCACAAAAACAATTAGTAGAAAGCTTAATAAAAGCAGGTGCAGATATCATTCTTGGTAGTCATCCCCATGTTGTTCAACCTTACCAAGTTTTTAGAGTTAAAGGGAAAGATGGAAAATTAAAAACTAGAGCGGTGATTTATTCGATGGGTAATTTTGTGGGTAATCAAAATGGAAAATACCGAAATTTGGGAGTCATTTTTGCAGTTAAAGTTCGCAAGACTTTTCCGCAGAAAACTGTAGAAATTGTTCAGGTGGAGGCTTTACCAACTGCGATCGACAAATACACACTAAACAATAAACTCAATTTTCGCGTTTTACCCCTCAGCGCAACCTTATCTCGCAAAGAAGTTCCATTTTTATCACCTCAAGAACGCTTAGTTTTAAAAGATCAACTGTTTGAAATGAAGAGTCATGTCAAATCAATCGGAGAGTACAAAACAATTAATACAGTAAAATAGAACCAACCCGCCAAATTCGCCAATCAGCAATTATGGTACAACAACTACCATCTGACACCACACCCGCCATTATCTACCCCGAAAGTGATGGACAACCAATGGCAGATAATACCAAACAATTTCGCTGGATTGTCACAATTAAGGAAAATTTAGAACTCTTATTTGCCGAAGATGCTAACGTCTTTGTTGCCGGAGATTTGCTGTGGTATCCTGTTGAAGGAGATAACAAAACTCGCCAAGCTCCTGATACAATGGTTGTGTTTGGTAGACCAAAAGGAGACAGAGGTTCTTACAAACAATGGGAAGAAGATAACATTGCTCCACAGGTAGTTTTTGAGATTTTATCTCCGGGAAATCGTCTCAAAGCAATGGCTCAGAAATTGAAGTTTTACGAACGATATGGGGTAGAGGAATACTATGTTTTTGAACCTGATGATGTGGAGTTGATTGGGTGGGTGCGTTCTGGAAATGAATTAGAATTAATTGACGAAATCAATGGTTGGATTAGTCCTCGTTTAGGAGTGAGATTTCAAGTTACAACTGATAATTTGGAAATTTTTGCGCCTTCAGGAGAGAGGTTTTTAACTTTTGTAGAATTGGGACAATTGAAGGAACAAGAAAAGCAACGTGCACAACAGGAAAAACAGCGTGCTGATGAAGCAGAGAGACAGTTGGAAGAGGAAAGATTGAAATATCAAGCTTTGCAGGAGTTGTTGAGAGAGAGGGGGATTAATTTAGAGGAGTTGTGAGGGAGAGGGTGCGAATGGATAGATTAAAGCATCATCGTCAAATCATTCAAGAAGTTTTAGCTGAATATCATCAACTCAATGAAAAATCTGGTTCTACAACTGAAAGTGTTTTAGCCTTTGATGAGGTACACGATCAGTATCTTTTGCTATTGATGGGGTGGCACAAAGATGAACGGATTAAGAGTGTGATGATTCATCTCCGTTTGAAAGATAACAAAATTTGGATTGAGGAAGATTGGACAGAGGATGGGGTGGCGACAGATTTGTTACAGAAAGGGATTGGACGAGAGGAGATTGTTTTAGCTTTTCATCCACCTCATGTCAGACAATATACTGAATTTGCGATCGCGTAGCGACTCCATTTTTCAAACTACTAAGCAGAGGTAATTATTCAGCAGGGTTTTAATGTCAGTTCCAATGACTACGATTGGCTAGGAACGGGAGTATACTTTTTCCAAGATGCACCTGTACGCGCTTGGGAATGGGCAAATCAGCAACATCCGACAAATCCGGCTGTAATTCGTTCTACAATTCGCTTAGAAGACTGTATCGATTTGCTGGACATTGAATGGTTTCCCATCATCAGGGAAGCTTATACTGTATTTGTGGAGGAGTTCAGACAAGCAAATAGACCTTTACCTCGGCAAAATCCTGAAAGATCCAAAGCGCATAGATTAGACTGTGCTTACTTCAACTATCTAGTTGAACAAATCTTAAATCCACAAGCAGAAAGTATTCGTGTGATTAGAGGTGTTTTCGTGGAAGGTGAGCGTATTTTTCCTAATTCTGCTGTTTTCGATCGCGCTCATATCCAAATATCCGTCAGAGATATATCTCTGATTGAGGAGTCTTATTTGATAGATTCAGAAGGAGAACTTTTATAATGGTAAATCCAAAAAAAGCGGCTGAACTGATTCGTAAACATTTTGCAGAAATTACCACTGAGCAGTTCCTTGAAAATTTGAAGCGATCTTCGCCAGAATTATTTGAGGAAGATAATGAAAATTCTGAAAACTTGCCTACTGAGGTAAAAGAATCAAATAATGAAATGGCAGAAGAATCGGCAAAGGCATAAAATTTAGAAAGGGTAAGTAGTGGTTATTGTAGGGAGTATAATTATCCCAACAATCCCGCAATCTCATCCAAGACATCTGCCAACATAGGCGTATTTGACGAGATTACATTATCTTCACTACCATCATGTTTATGATGGGGATAATTTGGCAGATTCAATTTTTTGTGATGCCTGGTATTGTCATAGCGAAAAATCATATCTTTCGAGGGATTTTCGTAATGATATGAGTACATTTCCCGATCGATAATTGTTTTCACATCAACAAATTCACGTAGGTAAAGAACCGAATCATCCGAAAATTTTAATTCTCCCCGAATGAAGCCTCTATAAATACTTCGACTTTCATAATTGACATTGCTTAATTGCACTACCAAGCAGGCTGCAATAATGTTGCGAACTTCCTGAAAATATTCCTCAATTAACAAACTCAATTCCTCTCAATGTATCTAAATCTTTTTGTAGTCCTTTCAACATCAAAGATTCCCCAATCCACTCATCTATTTCAAGAGTTTCCTGAATTTGATCATTTTCATACTGAAACAAAAACTCTTCTGTAGACATTTGATATTTGCCTTCAAATTCGTTAATGCGTTCTTCAGTACGTCGAATTCCATCTTTAAGCGACGCAATTCTTTGTGACAGCGCTTCCTCTATGAATTGCTTTAACGAGTCTGGATACTCGCAAATAATCTTTAGTTCTGCCATCTTACTTTCTCATTATTGCTCTGTTTTTCTATTATACATAACTGTTAATCAAGCATCAAAAACAATCTGCAAGCAGATAATTCTCAGTTCTGCCATCTGACTTTCTCCATAATTATTAGCACCTTAAAAAAGGTGCTTTTTGATTACTATCTTACTCAACAACCGCAGAAAAAATTACCTTTGACGCGAATAAAAACCGATTAATTCTGCTGCTGCCAAAATATGACCATTCATCGCTGCTTCCAATTGTTCTTTAGTCGCACCTGATGCTAATTCCAAAGTGCGATCGAGAGCGTACAATTTGAAAAAATAACGGTGCGTACCGCTAGGCGGACAAGGGCCACCATAACCCAATTTACCGAAATCACTTTTCCCCTGAGTACCTCCATCTGCTAGCGTTGCATCACCGGGAATTGCTTCTGGTAAACTAGTAATTTCCGGGGGTAAATCGTAAAGCACCCAATGAACAAAAGTTTTCATTGGTGCATCTGGATCGTCAACAATTAAAGCTAAACTTTGTGTTCCTGTCGGTGGTGCATCCCATTTCAATGGAGGCGAAAAATCTCGACCATCGCAAGTATATTTAGATGGAATCATACTGTTAGCGGAAAAAGCATCACTTTCAAGTTTCATAGTTTTCACCTTTGGTGGTAATTGACTATTAGTTGAAGGATTATTGATAGGGCTGCAACTTGCTAGGGAAAGTCCTACTAATCCAAGTAAATTAATACTGTGTTGTAGGAAGATTCGACGTGCGATCGGAGTAGACATAAATATTTTCTCATTATATGGGTAGAAGTGCTAAAATTACGCTAGCATTTCAAACTACAATATAAAGTTATAGGAGAATTATGATGGAACTAGACAAAATTATCAAAAAACTTACAGGGTTGTATTTAGGTTCTGCGATCGTAGCGGTAGTCGTCGCAATCTTAACTCTGGGAGAAACTTTTGTCATACTTCTTGGCATAGGTATGTTCGGTTTAGTAACTCTTTTAGGAGATGCGATCGCAGAATATGGTGTTGACGCGGTACTTATTGCCATCTACACAGAACGTAGCAAAAAAGAATCTGTGGAATCTCTTCTCAAGGAAATAGACGGTTTATTGATTACAGAACCTCTAAAGTTGAAAGTAAAAAATCATCTAACCGCAAACAATACGATAAATAATGCTGCAACTGAAGATCAAGTTAGAACAGTTATAATCGAGCATTAATATCGAATACAAAAACATAATACTACAAATACAAATAGTATCTTTAATTCAAAATTTTGTAGAGACGTTATATATAACGTCTCTACAGATTGCGATTTCAACTAGCTAATTAAGCAGTGAAGTATTTCGCAACCGGATGATAAGTAATAATCGCAGTCGTAGACTGTTCAGGATAAAGCTGTTCACTCTCATCCATAAACAGTTTGATTCGTTCAGTTCCTAACAACTCCAACTGCTTATATTGATCCTGAATATTTGGACAAGCAGGATAACCAAAACTGTAACGAGAACCGCGATATCTTTGCGCCAAAATATCACGAATATTATCCGGTTCTTCCCCTACAAAACCTAACTCCCGGCGAATTCTGGCGTGTACCCATTCCGCCAAAGCTTCCGCAGTTTGCACCGCCAAACCATGAAAATACAAATAATCAGTATATTGATTATCTGCAAATAACTTCTGTGCAAACTCCGTCGCAATATTCCCCACAGTTACCGCCTGCATCGGAAACACATCAACCTTCCCACCTTCCACAGGCGCAAAGAAATCAGCAATACACAAACGCCGCCCAGATTTCTGCCGAGGAAAATCAAACTTCGCTATCTCTTTCTTCGTGTCCTTCGTGTCTTCGTGGTTCAAATTCTCCCAATCATAAATATGCAAAGAATTCCCCTCACTTTGACAAGGGAAATAACCATAAATCAGCTGTGGATGCAACAAATTCTCCTCAACAACTCGCTGCTTCCAATGTTCTAAAATCGGGTAAACTTTTTCAGCCAAAAACTGGTCATATTCTTCCCGTGACTGATCCTTTGGTTTGCGGAATTGCCATTGCCCAGCAATCAAAGCTTGCAAATCCAAATACCCAAAAACCTCTTCTATTGGAATCTCTTCCGACAGCAAAAGTTGCGTACCCCAAAAAGGCGGAATCGGACGTTCAATATCAACAGCAACCGCCTCAGAACGCCTAGTATCAACCTCTTTTCGTTCCTCAGATCCAACCTTACCATTAGACTTAGCAGACTTCTCTTCCATCTGCGTTAATCTGCGTGCATCTGCGGTTTCTAACTCATCCAAAAACCCCTTCAAATCATCCCAATTCCCCGCAACTTTCGCAGGCATTAACTTATCCATAAAATGCAAATCTGCAAAGGCATCTTTGCCGTAAATCACCTTACCTTTGTAAGTATTCTGACAATCTTCATGGACAAACTTCGGAGTTAACGCCGCACCACCTAAAATTACCGGAACGGTGATTCCTCGTTCGTTGAAAACCTCCAAATTCTCCTTCATAAAAGCAGTAGATTTCACCAGCAAACCACTCATGGCAATGCAATCAGCTTTATGTTCTTGGAAAGCTTCAATGATGTTATCAACTGGTTGCTTAATTCCCAAATTCACCACTTTGTAACCGTTATTAGAAAGGATGATATCAACCAAGTTTTTCCCAATATCGTGAACATCACCTTTCACAGTGGCAATTACCACAGTTCCCTTAGAATTATTGCCAGATTCTTGCTTTTCCATCATTGGTTCTAAGTAAGCAACTGCTGCTTTCATTGTTTCCGCAGATTGCAAAACGAAAGGTAATTGCATTTGTCCAGAACCAAATAAATCGCCAACAACTTTCATGCCATCTAATAAGAAAGTATTGATGATTTCTAAGGGTTTATATTGTTCTAATGCTTTGGCTAAAGCATCCTCTAACCCAATACGTTCGCCGTCGATGATGTGACGTTTCAAACGTTCTTCAATGGGGAGATTGGCATCCTCAGATCGATCGCGCTTAGTAGTCTTCCCTTCAAACAGCTTAGTTAACACCGCCAAAGGATCGTAAACACAAATATCACCATCAAATTCCCGTTCATCGTAAATCAATTTCTGGCAAACTTCTTGATGTTCCGGTTCAATTTTTGCCAAGGGTAAAATCTTGCTGGCGCTAACAATTGCCGCATCCATTCCCACCGCCATCGCTTCATGCAAAAACATGGAATTGAGGACAATTCTCGCCGCCGGATTTAAACCGAAAGAAACATTAGAAACCCCTAATAAAATATGACAACCGGGTAATTCTTCCCGAATGCGCCGAATAGATTCAATTGTCGCTTTACCATTTGCCCGATCTTCTTCAATCCCGGTAGAAATGGGCAATGCTAAAGTGTCGAAAAAGATCTCTTCTGGTGGGATACCATATTCTACAGCTTGACGATAAGCACGTTGAGCAATTTGGAATTTCTTATCAGCAGTTCGCGCCATTCCTTCTTCATCAATTGTTCCAATTACTACTCCCGCACCATACTTTTTCGCTAACTCTAAAACCTTAAAGAAACGTTCTTCGCCATCTTCATAGTTAGTCGAATTAAGTATACATTTACCCCCGGCAACTTTCAGCCCCGCTTCCATTTTTTCCCATTCGGTCGAATCCAACATCAAAGGCAAAGTCACATTTGTTACCAGCCTTGATGCCAATTCCCGCATATCCCGCACACCGTCCCGACCAACATAATCGACGTTGACATCGAGGACGTGCGCCCCTTCCTTGACTTGAGCTTTCGCCAAAGCGACCAACCCATCCCAATCTTCAGCGTTTAGCAAGTCACGGCATTTCTTAGAACCGCTAGCATTGAGGCGTTCGCCAACAATCAAAAATGAGTTATCTTGCTCGTAAGGCTGTGCAGTATAAATTGATGCTGCTGAGTGTTCGTAATTAAAATCACGTTCCTTTGGTTGCAGAGATTTACCAATTTCTGCCAACTGTGCAATGTGTTCGGGACGAGTACCGCAACAACCGCCAATTACTTGCACACCCCAATCTTCGACAAACTTCATCAACGCCATGCGTAGTTCGATCGGCGTAAGTTTATAATGTGCATGACCGCCGACATTTTCCGGCAACCCGGCGTTGGGAATGCAAGAAACCACGAAGGGCGAACTTTGGCAAAGATATTTGATATGTTCTGCCATGCGATCGGGCCCAGTTGCACAATTTAGACCGAGAATATCGATCGGGTAAGGTTGCAAAATTGTCAAAACTGCGCTGATATCAGAACCTACCAGCATAGTTCCCGTAGTTTCCATTGTCACCGAAACCATGATCGGACGGCGATCGCCTTTTTTGCGAAACACCTCTTCAATGCCATTCAACGCCGCCTTAATTTGCAGCACATCTTGACAAGTTTCCACAATGAACAAGTCAACGCCACCATCAAAAAGCCCTTCTGCCTGTTCGACAAAAGCGTTTTTCAATGTGTCAAAATCAATATGTCCCAATGTTGGTAACTTAGTTCCGGGACCCATTGAACCTGCAACAAAACGAGGTTTTTCTGGAGTAGAAAATTCATTGGCGACACTTTTAGCAAGTTCAGCAGCAGTTTTGTTGAGATAGTACGCTTTATCCGCCAAATCATATTCCGCCAATACGACAGAAGTTCCGCCAAAAGTATCAGTTTCAATCACATCCGCGCCAGCAGCGAGAAAGTCAGCGTGTACTTTCGCAACTGCTTCCGGTTTAGTGTGGACTAAATACTCATTACATCCCTCATATTCTGGCCCTCCAAAGTCGGCGGCGGTGAGGTTTTGCGTTTGTAAGTTGGTTCCCATTGCGCCATCGAAAACGATGACAGGACGATCGGGACTGTGAAGACGTTGGAGGAAAGAACTACTCATAATATAAACTAAGAGGTTTGCCAGAACAGGATATAAAGCTTAATCTATTTTGCAAAATTAGTGAGTACAGGAGCAATAGCAAAAATGAATGTGCAAACAATTGTAGATGCAAATTTTCCCCAACCGCAAGTCGCCTCACCCCCCACCATTGTTATGAACGGTGTGAGATGGGAAACTTTTAAAGCATTAATGGCAGATGTGGGAGATGGGAGAGCTTGGAGAATAGCTTACGATAAAGGAGTGTTAGAAAATAATATTGGGCGAATGGAATTCGCATCTATAAAAACCAAGTCCGCCTGCGCGGACTCAAGAGTTTTAACCCGCGTAGGCGGGTTTTGTTTGTATAGCCGCGAATTCCATTCAGAAAGCTGATCTATAAGCTCATGCAAATATTCTTTATCGAAATTTTGAAATTGAGTAACTCCGAGAGTAACCAAACCGCCCAATATAGCAGGAATACTCCAATTTGCTAAACCTTTTATTACCTTTTTCATCAATTACTCTAATTTCCATGATATTTATATAAAAGAAATATATTTTATTTTCAAATATATTGCTAGGCATATTATAATATAAAAAATTCTGCAATCGCACTTTCCAAAATATTAAAGTTACGAGAGCGATCGCAAAGTTGTAAAATAAACTTAATTACCATTAACAGTGGCGATCAATTATGGCTCAAAAACCAAGAGAAAGACGATCGCATTCTATAATTCTAAAGCTACTCTTAAACAATTTTCTCAACTACTGAGAGGATAAACAGATTGTAACTCATTGGCGTTCTTATTCTATTTTTGCGATCGAATTTATAATTGCTGAAATTGTGCTAATAACCAAGCACCAACCTGTGCTTGATTTTCTTCGCGACTGCGCTGTAAAGCTTCCTCTAACAAAGAAATGGGTAATCCCGGTAAAATTTCCGATCGAGTAATCCGTCTACTACCATTATTGGCGATAATCGCAAAAGCAATAATTTGGGCATTTTGAACGTCTACTACCCAGTATTCAGCCACTTCTAATTCTTCGTAAAGTAAACGTTTTTGACCTAAATCATCAGCTAAACTTGTATCAGCAATTTCAATTACTAAATCTGGCGATGGAACGTTATCTAAATTAACTACGGTGCTTCCAGTTGGTGCTAATTGCGATCGCTCTGCCACATAATAAGATATATCTGGTTGTGCTTCTCTGACACCTGTTTTTTGGTAGCTACAATTATCTAGTCCGTTGACAGCGATCGCTTTGGCAATGCAGAATAGACTAACTGCCAAAAAAATAATTCCATGATCTTTGGCGTGATTTGGCCCAACTCCCATTGTTTCAATCCTCATTTTTCCATTATGGTAGTAGCATTTGGCTTTTTGATAAGCAGGATTTTCAGAAGTTTGGATGAATTCATCCCAACTTGTTACTACCCAGGTGTCAGTTTGTAATTTAGTGGTAATCATTGCTTACCTCTTGAATAAGATTTTAGGGCGATACGTGCTAATTCACTATTATGATAAAAAAAACACTTCCTATTTGTTATCCCCAATCTCGTCTTTTCCACCCTCATCTGTCGCCTCTATTATCCCATTTCCTATTTCACATTGCTCAATTAATTCCTGCATACTTGCCGGAAACGTGCCATTCAAAACCATCTTTTGAAAAACCGCATAACAATCATTTTTATCTCCCTCTTTCCGGGGATAACCTAACCATAAGATAACTATTTCTTTTTGTTCTTCCTGTTGGTATACTCTAAAAAACAGTCGATACCTGTTTGGTAGACCCATCCCTTTCAGACGACTATATCTCCGCAGGTCATCTTTAAGGGCGAAACGAAGAGAAAAAGGATCTGAAGGAATATGTTCTAAATATCCCTGCCTAACTGCTAAAAATAGCTTAACTTGTGGATGCGATCGATATTCTTTTTCATCCGATAATCGATCTTTGATTTTCTTAACATTATTAACTAGATCCAATCTTTGCTTGCTGAATAAAGGGTGGAAGCGGATATTCCACCCATGCGAAATTAGATGAGTCATGGGTCTAATGTAACTCCCTCTAAAAGAGCATCTTCTTCCGCTTTCATCTCCTCTGTATAAGGCACAAGAATAGAAGGATCTTTAATCACATCTGCCATCAGCGCATCTAGGAATAGTCGCAGCATTTTGGGGTCTTCTTCTTCTTCATTATCTTCATCTTCAGACACTAACCTTACTAGTAGAGTGTTGTCAGATAACACCTCAATTTTCACGCTGGCATTATCCCATTGTGGATGATCTTTATAGAATGAATCCGGTACTGGTATACCTCGCAAAGAAGCAGTTTCGTTGGCATTTACAGAATAAATTTTGGCTGTCATAATTTATGTTTCCTTCCTGCTAATACATCATACTTTAGCAAATTAAAAGATTACTGATCGCTGAGTATATTTTAATCTATGCTTTTAGGTTCTGGTTCAATTTGTGCGATCGCATCAGTAGGGACACGGCATCATAAATATATTGGTTTAGAGTGAGATTTTAATGATGCCGTATCCCTACAGGATAATTGAAGAAATGACAAACAAAAAAGAGCGATATTTCGATCGCTCTTTCCAAAAAAATCATCAACAAAAACCGATTAATTAACCTTAGCTACAGCAGCTAACATCTCCTTCGCGTGGTGAACATTTTGGCGCACAGATTCCGCTGAAATATGCAAAGCGGAAAGTTCTGCTTCTGTGAGATTCAACTCCACAATACTTTCCACACCCGCACATCCCAAACGGCAAGGAACGCCAATATAAATGTCTTTTAAACCATATTCACCTTGCAGATAAGCGCAAGCAGGAACTACACGCGACTGGTTATACAAAATTGACTCTACCATTAAAGCAGTAGCAGAAGCCGGAGCAAAATAAGCACCTCCAGTTCGCATTAATTCCACAATTTCTCCGCCGCCGTTGCGAGTTCTTTTAATTAACCGTTCAATGGTTTCTGACTCCATGATTTCGGTAATTGGCACGCCACTAACGGTAGAATAGCGAGGTAAAGGAACCATTAAATCCCCGTGTCCTCCTAATACCGTTGTGGTAATATCAGTAATGGCAACTCCTAATTCCATTGCGATAAAAGTTTGGAATCTGGCTGAATCTAAAACTCCCGCCATTCCCATTACTTTATTACTAGGAAGTCCACTAGCTTGCCATGCCAAATAAGTCATCACATCTAGGGGATTGGTGATTACAATCAAAATGGCATTGGGGGAATGTGCGATCGATCTTTGCACCGCTTCCACGACAATTTGAGCATTAGTTCGCATCAAATCATCGCGAGTCATCCCAGGCTTGCGTGGAAGTCCCGCAGTAATCACCACAATATCGGAATTTGCCGTATCTGCGTAATCATTCGTGCCAATAATTCGACAGTCGTGCTGTTCAATTCCCCTCGCCTGGGTTAAATCTAAAGCAATACCTTGAGGCATCCCTGCCACTATATCCAGCAACACCACATCCGCTAAATTTTTCTCGGCAATGCGCTGCGCCAGAGTACTACCAACTTTACCCGCACCAATAATGCTGACACGAGTAGAAGCGCAAAGAGGCAGGGAGGAAGTAAAATTAATCATTTTGTAGATTCTAGCTGATCTAAACGCAGCCAGATATTAGGGGTGGGTACGTGCCCGAATTTCACTAGAGCATAATCGCCCCGTAAATCTACTACTTCCCCTTTAGTGTTAAACATATAGTTGGGAAAGCGCGTATCACTAGCTTTCGCTTCGAGGCTATTCTCCAGTTTTTCCCGGACTGCGTGGACTAAATCACCTTTTTTGATTGCCATAATGTTGCTCGCTTTGTCTCTCAATCTCTTATATAAAGAATTATCAACTATTGCGAGCATCTGTCACAAGTTATGGGAAGTATTTTGGATTTTAGATTTTGGATTGAGAAGTGATAATTGTTTTACCAATTACCCACTACCCACTACCCACTACCACTTTAACTTTGACATTCCGGGCAAAAATGAGCCGATCGTCCCGCTAATTTTATTCTTCCCAAAACACTGCCACAAATTTTACATGGTTCACCATTTCGGTTATAAACCCAAGCTACCCCACCATAGTTTCCGTTGATCCCCTGTACGTTGAGGAAATTACTAAAAGTTGTCCCACCCGCCTCAATACTCGTTTGCAAAACTTGAATTATCGCCTCCCGCAACCGAGTAATTTGCTCTTTACTCAAAGCTGTACACAAAGTCGTGGGGCTAATTTTACTTAAAAACAAAGCTTCATCGGCGTAAATATTCCCAACACCAGCGATTAACTCTTGATCTAATAAGGCAGTTTTAATCGCTCGTCGGCGATTTTTCAGCTTTTCTACTAAATACTCTACAGAAAATTCTGGGGAAAAGGGATCGGGCCCTAGTTTTTTCACCCCGGAAATTATGCTTTCTGGAGTTTCGGTTGCTGGTATCCACCACATTTTCCCGAAAGTCCGCTGATCTACAAAACGTAATTCCTGATTTTGGGCAAAAAAGAGTCTGACTCTGGTATGTTTCTGCAAAGGTTCATCTTGCGACAACCATAATAATTGCCCAGTCATTCGCAGATGAACACCTAACCAACCAGAACCCGGACTTAATTGAGCTAGTAAATATTTGCCCTTGCGGTGCCATTGAATAATTTTACTGCCTTTAAGTCCGGCTAAGAAATCATTAATTGAGAGGGGATGAGCGATCGTCCTCGCCAATAACACATCTCCCCCCTCGATTTGCTGATTTTGGGTCAATTCATTTAGACCCCTTCGTACTGTTTCTACTTCCGGCAGTTCTGGCACAATTTAACGTTTTTCTGTTCCTTGATTTCCGCCGCCTTCTACCAGAGGATCGCCACTTCCTGATTCTTGTTCAGCAGTACGCTTACCACTAGTAGGAACAGCAACACTGGTTTTCCGTTTGCTTTCATCAACCGGAGTTGAGTAAGCCGCTGATTTCGATTTAGCTGCTGAGCCTGAAGCTGCCTCCAATTCGCTTTCAGCAAAATTGTTAGTGTTCACCCCTGCATAATTAGGGCGCTCAAAGCGAACAATCACAGGATATTTTATCCCACTTTGATCCACAGTAGCAACCGTACCAACATCTTGAAACCAGTAAGATTCCTTTCTTAAGATTCTGACTGTATCGCCACGTTTAATAGCCATGAAACTTTTTCCTTTAACACAATCTATATTCAAACTTACTGGCTGAGTATTTAGAGACAATAGTACCTAAAGGTAGAGCTAACTTTCATACTGAAGATAGATCTTCTAATTAGGATTAAATTTTAAGATTAAGTTACATTTAGGGCGGCTGTAAAACTCTGACTTTGGTCTTTATTGCCAAAGAGGATTTGCTTTTGATTGCTTAATTAAGGCATAGAAAAGCGAAGAGGGTAGAATTGCATTAATTACTAATACATTCTGCCCTCTCATAGCTCATTATCGAGTCAATTCGGACAGACTCTATTAACTGATTTTTAGTTTAGGTAGTCAGGTGTCCCAAGCCAAACTGACCAACTAAAAATTCTCTGTTGCTGCTGGTGACTCAGCTAACTACCTCTAGTTCGCTTTCGGCAAAGTTATTGGTGTTAACACCGCCAGAGTTGCCGCTAAAGCCGTTGTAGTTAACTTTTTCAAAGCGAACGATCACTGGAAATTTGATCCCACTTTGGTCAACGGAAGCAACTGTCCCAACATCTTGATACCAATAGGACTCTTGACGGAGAACTCGTACCTTAGATCCACGTTTAATCGACGACATATTTGTGTTTTCCCTTTCGAGATAATGCAAATGATTGCTCAATTGCTTTTCAGAGTACTACTCTAGAGGTACTTCCTGTAAGTCACCTAACTTTAAGTTTTGTTAATTATCTGCCTAGTCGAGAGCGATCGAAATCGGCAGAATTTCCGCAATCAGGGGGATTGCGGGTAAGGTCTGCGATCGCTAAATTGTCTAAATTGTAAAGAATGTCGCTTGAAAAGGCAGAAGGAAAGGGGAATCAGCTGTTAGCTATTCCCCTTTCCCGTTCCCTGTTCCCTTTCTTAGTGTTTAAATAGCTTCATCCCCTGGTGGTGGCAAAACGCAACAGTTGACTTCATCAATGCAAACTTTACCCCACTGCAAAGCCCAACGTACCAGTGCTACCCGGTTTTCGGTTTTGGTCTTTTCGAGAATGTTGCTAATGTGATTATCTACGGTGCGCTTGCTGATTTGCAGCTTTTCGGCTATTTTCTCATTAGTTAAGCCATCGGCTACTAACCCAATGATTTGTAATTCTCTTTCGGACAGAGACGCATCAGTTCCAGATACCGGACTAGTCATAATGGATTCCTATACCCTGTAAATCTACCTATGACAATTTTAGAATACTCTACGATTCGCTTTTTTTGCCTTGGTTATCGATCGTTAGAAGTTTAGGGAAAATATCGCTATGAGTAATACTCAAGTTCTTTGTATTGGTGAAGTGTTATTTGATTGTTTAGCAGATCAACCGGGAAAATCGCTTCCAGAAGTGGAGTCTTGGACTGCTTACCCAGGAGGTGCGCCAGCAAATGTAGCTTGTGCTTTAGTAAAATTGGGAACATCTGCGGGTTTTATTGGTTGTCTGGGTGAAGATGAACCGGGAAATTCTTTAGTTAAACTGTTTCAAGAAATTGGTGTGGATGTAACGGGAATTCAACGTCATCCCAAAGCACCAACGAGACAAGTTTATGTGTTACGATCGCATTCTGGCGATCGCCAATTTGCAGGTTTCGGAAATTTAGACACGGGAGATTTCGCTGATACTCGGTTAAATGTTTCTCAGTTACCAGAAACACTCTTTCAGGATGTGAGTTTTTTGGTTTCGGGAACTTTAGAGTTAGCTTATCCCAGAAGTCGGGAGGCGATCGAAAAAGCCGTCCAACTGGCAAAGCAAAACAATGTTAAAGTGTTGGTAGATGTGAATTGGCGACCAGTTTTTTGGCCTAACCCAGACCTTGCGCCCGGTGTAATTTTAAAGTTTTTACAGCAAGCTGATTTCGTGAAACTTTCCGACGAAGAAGCAGAATGGTTATTTAATACTACTGATCCTAGTGCGATCGCAAAACAACTACCACATTTACAAGGTGTTTTAGTAACTGCTGGCGAAGCAGGTTGTAGTTATTATCTAGCCAACAATTCCGACAAAATCCCCGCTTTTTCCGTCAAAGTCGTAGATACAACTGGCGCAGGAGATAGCTTCGTTGCCGGATTCATTCATCAATTATGTCAACAGGGAACCGAAGCTTTAACTAATGCCGACACAGCAAAAAATATGGTAATCTACGCTAGTGCGGTTGGTGCAATAACGACCATGAAAGCTGGTGCGATCGCTGCTCAACCCACACCAGAAGAAGTAGAAGAATTTCTCAGCGTACATTAGTTTCTTCTCTTTCTCTTTCCTTCGTGTCCTTCGTGTCTAATTCGCTATCGCGAATCGCTGCGCTAACGTGGTTCAAAAAATCTTTAATCTTGAGGAGTGTTGTTAATGATTCCAGAAATTACCCGAAAACTATTAGCTGCCAAAAAAGCCAACGGCATCAGTTTTGCCGATTTAGAAAAGGTCTTAGGTAGAGATGAAGTTTGGATAGCAGCGGTAATTTACCGTCAAGCAAGTGCTTCCGAAGAAGAAGCAAAAAAACTAATTGATGCTTTAGGACTTGACGAAATTTATGTGCAAGAATTAACAGAACCTTCTGTTAAAGGTTTAGGGCCTGTAGTTCCCACCGATCCTTTAATTTACCGTTTTTATGAAATAATGCAATCTTATGGAATGCCAATTAAAGAGATAATTCATGAAAAGTTTGGTGATGGGATTATGAGTGCGATCGACTTTACCTTAGATGTGGAAAAGGAAGAAGATCCAAAAGGCGATCGAGTAAAAGTTATTATGAATGGTAAATTCTTACCTTATAAAAAGTGGTAATAAAGATTTCTTGCAAAAGTCTGAATCTTGGATTTTTTAACCACAAATGTCCACAGATAAACACAAATGGGATTGCTGACTTTTGCAAGAGGTTACTGTTTTTTTGAACCGCAGAGGCGCAGAGGACACAGAGGAAGAAATGGAGGATTTCACTAATTAGAATTTTCTGTAATTCCTACGTTCTACCTTCTGTCTTCTGCTTTGTTCAACTAACTCAAAAATTCACGAGGATCGGTAACATATCCTGTGAGGGCGGAAGCTGCTGCGGTGAAAGGAGAAGCTAAGTAAATTTGTGCTTCTTTATTACCCATTCTTCCGGGGAAGTTACGATTAGTTGTCGAAACGCAAATTTCCGGTTCATTTACACGCCCAAAGGTATCTTTTGGCCCACCTAAACAAGCAGCGCAAGAAGGTGCAGCTGGTTCAATACAACCCGCTTCTAAGAAGATTTCCGAAAGTGTTTGTCCGTCATGTTTTTGAGTGAACAAATCTTCGTAAACTTTCTGAGTTGCTGGTACTAAATAGGTGGGAACTTTGACTTTGTGACCTTTAATAATTTTGGCAGCATTGACAAAATCAGAAGTTTTTCCACCTGTGCAAGAACCGATGTAAACTCGGTTGATTTTAACATCGCTGCATTCTCTTGCTAAGGCGCGGTTATCGGGAGAGTGAGGTTTGGCGACGACGGGTTCTAATTTGCTGACATCATAATGATGTTGGCTGTAGAATTTTGCGTCGGCATCGGTGTAAACTGCTTCAAAGGGTTTGTTGGTCCGATCGCGCAAATACTCAAAAGTAGTTTCATCTGCGGCAACTGTACCATTTTTGCCGCCAGCTTCGATCGCCATATTGCACATTGTCATTCTTTCTTCCATTGACATTGCTGCAATGGTACTGCCAGCAAATTCCATTGTGCGATAATTGGCACCAGCAACGGAAATATCACCAATAATTTGTAAAATTAGGTCTTTCGCCAATAAGTATGGTGGCAGTTCTCCATCTAAAACAAATCTCATCGTCGCTGGGACTTTAATCAAAAGTTTACCAGTTCCCATAATGAAAGCGGCATCGGTGTTACCAATACCTGTGGCAAATTGACCAAAAGCGCCAGCATTACAGGTGTGGGAGTCTGTACCAAAGAGCACTTCGCCGGGACGAGTGTGCCCTTCTTGGGCTAAGGCGACGTGGCAAACTCCTTTATAATCTGGGTTAGCTTTGAAGTCAGAGCGATCGGTAATGTCGTAAAAGTATTTAATCGCTTGTTCTTTGGCAAAGTCCCGCAAAATGTCCACGTTCCGGTTGGCGCGTTCGTCGGCGGTAAAGATATAGTGATCGGGAATTAGGACGATTTTTTCTTTGTCCCAAACTTTGGCATCTGCACCAAATTCCCGCTTAAAAACGCCGATCGTTCCCGGCCCACAAACATCATGAGTCATTAATACATCTACGTCAACCCAGATGTTTTCCCCTGGTTCTACTACCGATCGACCAGCGGCGCGTGCCAAAATTTTCTCAGTTAGGGTCATCCCCATAGTTATGTTCTCCTGCAAATTGCTGCTACTTGCGCTTTTCTCTTATTAACTATGCTATCTATTCGTTCTGCTGTATTGGCTTTTATTTCAGGCAGATTTAGGATTTCACGCAATATGAGATTTTATCAGGGTGGGGCGATCGATCTCAATTACCAATGAATCCTTGGGGTGTAAACTGATGCCAATGCCGAAAAAACCTAAATCCGAGTGCTTAAACTGTGGGATGCAGACAAAAAGAGCGATCGAAAAATATTGTAGTAACAAGTGCCAAAATGACCACAGGTACAAACTTTACATCACCTCTTGGTTAGCTGGACAGGAGAATGGAATTAAAAAGTATGGTAATGTCTCCAATCATCTGAGAAGGTTTTTAATTGAGCAATACGGCGAAAAGTGTTCCTTGTGTGGATGGTGTCAAGTTAATCCCTATACAGGTAAAATCCCTGTGGAAGTAGACCACATTGACGGAAATTGGCAGAATAATTCTCCAGACAACCTCCGCCTTTTATGTCCTAACTGTCATTCTCTAACACCTACATACAGAGCACGCAACAAAGGTCAAGGTAGAGATTGGCGTAGACACTTGTATACTGTCACTAACCTAGAGAGTGTTAATTTCGCGGGTTCCGAATCAGAGTCACAAAAAAATTCTCAGTTGTAGGGCTGTAAGTGTCGAGAAGTTTGCTATTATTGTTTATGTCGCTGGTGTAGCTCAGTGGTAGAGCAACGCACTTGTAATGCGTGGGTCGCAGGTTCAAATCCCGTCACCAGCTTATCCTTAATCATCCTTATTCAATTGTATTGTGTGACTTTACGCATAAGTTGCCGCAATTGCAAGCTTATGGTTCCAGTGATATAAATTGGATACTATGGCTGATTAGCTGGACATGATATGAGGAAATAATCAGACATTAGTAAACAGGTTAGAAACGATCGCACTAACTGATACTCGGACTAAGGAAGCTAACAGTTCACCAGTGGTGGTGATGCGAATCAAGGTATCATTTGCTTGAACACCTGTTCCTTGGGTAATAGTCAAACTTTGGAAATTTAAACCATTAGTTAAACCTAGTTTATCTTGGTCGATCGCAAAATCAAGAAAGATATCATTTCCGGCACCAGATGGTAGGACAAAAACATCACTACCTGCGCCACCTGCGATCGTATCATTGCCAGCACCACCATTTAATAAATCATCACCCGCACCACCAAAAATTAAATCATTATCCTCACAACCACAGATGGTATCATTCCCAAGATCGCCAAACAAAGTATCATTTCCCGCATCACCGCACAATTTATCATCATCTTGACCACCATGTACAATGTCCTTACCTTCCCCACCAGAAACCGTATCGTTACCTTGATTGCCATTGAGAAAATCGTCGCCTTCATTACCTACTAAAACATCATCACCAACCATACCAAAAACGCTATCATTTCCGCGATCGCCAGACACAGTATCATTACCTAAATCACCAAAAACTAGGTCATTATCTTGACCACCTCTGACAAAATCATCATCTTTTCCTCCAAAAATAGTATCGTTACCTTTGTTCCCATTAATGAAATCCCGGTCTTGATTACCAAAAATCAAATCATCACCTAATCTACCAAAGATACTGTCATTACCAATTCCCCCAAATAAGCTGTCAGAATTATCGCTTCCAACCATCAAATCATGAGGGGGATTACTAGCAGAAATTTTCCCATTGTGGCTATTATCTACTAGTTTTTCTAAGTCCTCACAGCCACAAATATACGGATGAAGTATTAATTCTGGGGTTGGAGTTGGAATTGGGGTTTGAGTTGGGGTTTGAGTTGGAATTGGAGTTGGGGTTTGAGTTGGTGTTGGAGTTGGTGTTGGTGTTGGTGTTGGGGTTGGAGTTGGGGTTGGAGTTGGAATTGGGGTTGGTTGTGTATCGTTGTCAGTTATATTTGTCGTGATAGAAGCAATGTTAATTCCTTTATAGTTAGCATCATTGGTAATTGCAGTATGAATAATTTTCCCAACATGATTTCCTTCAACGATGGAATCATCCACTGCTTTGACATTGACAATTTGGGCAATATTCCAGTTAGCAGAAGTGAAGGTTAAACTGTTGGTATTGGTGAGAGTTTGACTGTCGGGATTGATGTTAATGGTTACGTCAGTAGTGGGTTGACTGGTTAAGATCACTTTGTATTCGTCTGTGGTACCGCCTTCAGCAATGTCAGTACTACCATCAGATTCACTGATTAGTACTCCTGGGGTATCGTTGTCGGTGATATTTGTCGTGATAGAAGCAATGTTAATTCCTTTATAGTTAGCATCATTGGTAATTGCAGTATGAATAATTTTCCCAACATGATTTCCTTCAACGATGGAATCATCCACTGCTTTGACATTGACAATTTGGGCAATATTCCAGTTAGCAGAAGTGAAGGTTAAACTGTTGGTATTGGTGAGAGTTTGACTGTCGGGATTGATGTTAATGGTTACGTCAGTAGTGGGTTGACTGGTTAAGATTACTTTGTATTCGTCTGTGATACCACCTTCCGCGATGTCTGTGCTACCGCCAGATTCGCTGATGAGCACTCCTGGGGTATCGTTGTCGGTGATATTTGCCGTGATGGAAGCAATATTAATTCCTTTATAGTTAGCATCATTGGTAATGGCAGTATGAATAATTTTCCCAACATGATTTCCTTCAACGATGGAATCATCCACTGCTTTGACATTGACAATTTGGGCAATATTCCAGTTAGCAGAAGTGAAGGTTAAACTGTTGGTATTGGTGAGAGTTTGACTGTCGGGATTGATGTTAATGGTTACGTCAGCAGTGGGTTGAGTGGTTAAGATTACTTTGTATTCGTCTGTGACACCGCCTTCTGCGATTTCAGTACTACCGCCTGATTCACTAATGAGTACTCCTGGTGCGGCGTTCACGGTAAAAGTACCCGTAGTAACTGAGTTATTTACTTCGTTACTTTCGGTAATGATGTTTTTAGGATCGGCAACTAAGGTTGTACCATCGAGAGTACCTGCTTGGTTGGGTGTAACGTTAACGTCTATTTGGGCAAATTCACCTGCATTGATGGTTCCACCAGTGAAAGTAAGTGTAGAACCATTAATAGTTGGATTACCAAAACCACCACCGAAAATATTAGAGGAATTGTAGGTAACGTTGGCAGGTAAAGTGAAGGTTAATTCAACGCCGCTGGCATTAGCACCACCATTGTTTTGAATATCCAATGTGTAGTTAAAGGGCGTACCTACGGTTAGTGGGCCAGGAGTAGAAATGCCAGGATTTAAATCGGGTTGACCGGGGTTAACTGTGGTGGAAATAGCAGCAGTGTTGTTGCTTTCGTTGCTTTCGGTAATAGTATTGTTTGGATCGATAACTGCTGTACTGTTGAGAGTACCAGCATTGTAGGCAACTACTTGCACTGTTAATGTGGCATTGCTACCTGCATTAATGCTGCCGTTTGTGAAGGAAATAGTGTTGTTATTAGGAGGAGGAATTTGTGCTTGGAATCCGCTAGTTTGGGGAATGCTAATAATATCAACTCCTGCGGGGAGGGTGAAATTAATGTTGACACCTGTGGCGTTGACAGTACCATTGTTGCTAGCTGTGAGGGTGTAGGTGAGAGTGTTGCCAGTGCCAGCTGTTACTGGGTTTGGGGAAGCGGATAAATTGATGGTGAGATCTGGTTGAGGTGTTGGTAAGGACACTGAGAAATCATCGATCGCCAATCCGTGATCGTTTCCCGCATCATTAGTTTCAATCCAACGAAACCACAATGTACTGTTATTTCCCCAGTTTAAGTTACTGAGTGTTCCTCCCAGATTAGCTACTCGACCAGCTAGATTACCATTAACCGGACTAGGAGTTGCAGTAGCGACAGGAGAAGTCCAATCAAAATTTCCACCTGGGGTATTCCAAGAAACTGTAGTAAAAGATGTACCAAAACCATACTGTAGAACCATTGACTGAGCAGTGGTATTTCCCGCATTGCGCCACTGTTCACCGTTAAAAGCAACAGTCAGGTTGTTAATAGTTGCGCTAGTCGTATTTGTGGCAGCAAAGGCAATCCATCCAGCAGCTACCCCTGTTGCTGGGGAGCCAAAATAGGCTGCTCCCGATCCGACTCCTCCCAAAGCGCGATCGCTGGAGCTTGTTGAACCAAAACTGTAAAATTTTCCGGTATTATCAGTTCCAGTACCTGTGTCGTAAGCAGTGATTGCCGTGCCAAAAGAAACTTGATTAAAAAGAAACCATCCAGCAAGTGTAATATCATTTGTCCATGTCAGATTAGTACCTGAAGAAGCAAGAGCGTCAAAGTTTTGAGAATAAGAACCAGTGAAGTTAATAGGCATAGCAATCTCTAGTAAAAGTCCAAAAAATTAGTAATTTACGTATTAGCCGATCGCTCTAATTCAACACACAAAAATTAATCTTGACTTAACCATATAAAACAGTTAAAATCCACCACAATAAATGTTTATTAATTTAAAAATAAAAACATTAAATAATTTCCTTTAAGTAAAATAGTCTGTTTTTGGTCACAAAAAAGCACTATTTACAAACTAGCCAAGGGAAGTTGATCAAAGGCTAATCCCAACTAGTTTATTGATAGTTGCTTAATAGAAATATATGAATCTTTATTACCTACAATCTCAAAGTAACATGAGAGTTATTAAGTAACCTAGAGTAAAATTACGGAGACAAAAACTAAATTTTATCCATAGTCATTAGTTAAGTAAAAACCCGAAAAAAACCCGGTTTTTACTTATGGGAAGCAAACCGGGTTTAGGGGTGATATCATGTCCGGTCGATTACCCATAATTAGGAGTAGGGACACGGCATAATTAACTTGATCTGTTTGTCCAAAATATTTATGATGCTGTGTCCCTACGCAACAACGTGATGAGTTTTTATTGTGGGTAATTCAACGGACATGAGATGAGAAGCAAAACTTAAGATCGATCAAAACAGGGAAAAACTCGTAGGTGCGATCGGTTCGATATCAGGATCGTAACCACCGATTTGATTAGTGCGTAAAACCCAGATTGTTGCCCCATATTTGAGAAAAATTTGGGCGATCGCATCACTAGCAATTCGGGGAAGAAGGGTGCGCCAACTGGCTAAACCCATTAACAAGTTTTGTATGGGATTATCTTCCAAAGTACTGCCCAAATTATACTCATTATTTTCCCAATCAGGACGAGGCCCACCACAAGGTTGCAGTTCTTGTTGCAGTTCTTTCTTTAAGTGTTTGAGTTGCCAGAAGCGTTGCTCTTGTTTTGGATTAGGTTCTAGTAATTTATTGACTATTTCCGGGTTAGCTTGCAAAAATTTGGTTGTTTGCGTCAGACTGGCAAATAATGCTCGATTGGAGTCTTGGGCGCAGTTGTTAGCAGGGCCAACGAAAGTTCCTCCGGTGCCATCTCCGATGCGATAACGAGCAGTCATGACTTGCAGTTGACGCAACATTTGTATTAAGGGAGAAACCTGGGTACCATCAAGGTTGTAGAAACCTGTAAAGGAATCGAGTTTAATCAACATATCGCACACTGGACGTAAACCTGCCCAACCAAATTGTCGATCGCCCATGTAACGTGACCAATGCAAAGTTCCGGCGATAATACCATCTGTGTTATGAGTATAAACCTGGTGATAGCGAATATCAAATCTTAATTCATCAGCTAGAGGTTCCCAAATTACTTGGGCTACACCATAAGCAAAATGTCCAAAGAAAATGGGAGTGCTAGCGGCTGGTT
Organism: [Phormidium] sp. LEGE 05292; assembly: GCF_015207735.1. Taxonomy (GTDB): domain Bacteria; phylum Cyanobacteriota; class Cyanobacteriia; order Cyanobacteriales; family Aerosakkonemataceae; genus Floridanema. The sequence continues at coordinate 24,654 of NZ_JADEWG010000019.1, read as the reverse complement.
CTTTCTTTTTCCCACCGATACCGCCGTAGGTGTGAATAACTAAAGCGAGGTCGTTTTCTTGCCATTGTGCGATCGCTTCTTCCATTCCCTCCCGACGAGGACTGAGCAAGACGGAAGTAATTCTACCTTTCTTTTTTGCTGCATCTGCCCAAGCACCTTTGCGGATATAATTTTCTCCTAGTTTGCGTCCAAAAATTATCTTTTGAGGATGCAGTTCCAACAAAGCACGGGGAGCAAGAGACTCAACGACAAAAGTTCCTGACTTATCTTTGGCACCATAAATATACCAACCTTGTTCATTGAGTGAAACCCTCTCAATACTGCGACTAGTGGAAGGAAAACAACCATTAGCATTTGCCTTTACCTCTGGCATTCTGACAATTTCTTCAACTCCATCAAACTTTCGCGTTGCTTTATTGAAATGCCAAACTCGGAATTTATCTGTACCAGCGATCGGTTTGATAAATTTTACCAGTGCATAGTAACGCCCAGTAATTTGTATTGGTGTAGTCGAGATGTAGAGGGAAGTGGTAGAGTTTTGAGTTGTAGGGGCGGGTTTAGCAGATAAATCTGTGTTCTCAGCAGAAGAGTTAACAACAAAACCCGCCCGTACAGAGTTTTTTTGCTCCTGTGCCCCTCTGCTCTCCTGCTCTCCTACCCTGACTGGCTCATTGAGCATTACAATTACATCATCTGTGGGATGAGAGCCAGCTAAAGATTCTAAAGGGTCTACTAGTTGCCAGTGGTTTAAGCGATCGGGATGAATTAAGCCCTCATATTTGCTGCGATACTCAGCATCGGCGCTAAAGTGAACATCTCTGGTAGCTGCTGCAAGTAGCTTGTGGACAAAAGGCTCATTGCTCCAACGCAAGTTTACCACCTGTCCAACTAAGTGTTGATAATTATCAGGTGCGTGATAGATTTCCAGCAATACTCCCCGCACTCGCTGCCTTTGTTCCGGTTTGGGTAAAATCAAGCGACCCATCCAATCAGCAATGGGGCGATATAGGGTGGGATCTACAGTTTGATTAACTGGATAATAATCGGGACGGGTAAACTCTGCTGCTTTATAGAGTGCATAGTTGCTGGTTTTTCTCTTCATTTGCTGATCTGACCTTAATGCTTTACCTTCGAGAATTTGCAAAATTACTTCGATCGTTTGCTGTAAATAACTACGTCCATCAGGTAAAAATGCGTTCGGGTCCATCATCCCGCCTGGAACTTGATGTCCCACTTCTCCCAAAGAAATGATACTAATTTTCCCTTTGCGTTTGGCGCGGTTCCAGTAAGATAAAAAGAACACTTTCCAACGACCGGGAAACATAATTGGCCCAATGCGTTCTACAGAGTCCTTTTCTCCGACTAAATGGTAGAGGTGTTGCAATTTAAGGAGGTTGTTGTTGGCACTCATTACGCCACCTAAAGAGATGACATCGATCGGTGCGCCTGTTGCCCGTTTTAAGTATGACCCAGCAGCTACCGACATTTGCCCACCGCCACTATAACCAATGAGCGTAATCGGCACACCGCTGCCTGGTTGATAACCCTGTGCAATTAGCCCGTTGTAAAGTACCTGTGCAATGCCTTGATTATAAATTGGGCCATAACGTTGATCTGCGGAAACTGCCACAATAAAGACATTTCGCAGATTGAGCATGATTCCCAAAAGTGCCGTTGGGTTACTCCAACGCATTTTATCTGCCAGTCGCCACAAAAATGCTAAAGGTCGGTCTTCGTTCAAGGGTTTATTGAGTACCGAGTACATCATTAATCCCTCGATTAGTTCCATGTCTTGGGGTAAAACAGCTTTGAAAGCAGTGAGAAAGTCCTCAACATCGGGGGTGTACTCTTCACCAGATTGCCCAATGCCATCAAGGTAAACAATGTAACGAGAGAGTTTTGAGTGTTGAGTTAAGGAGTTTTCTTGCTCCTCTGCTCCTGTGCTCCCCTGCTTTGCTGCTCCCCTGCTCCCCTGCTCTGCTGCTACTGTATTTAAATCATCGCCATACCAACCTGCCCACCAGCCAAGGGTTTCTAGGGGTGCGAGTAAGCCAGCGAAGACGATCGCCACTACACCAATCCAAAATAAATTAAAAATTAAGCGCAAAAATCTAGGTAATTGATCGTACCAGCCAAATAACCCATCGCGAATCGGGCGCAAAAGAGCAGCTACGATGATAAAAATGATTACCATTGCTAGCAAACTGACGATCCACTTGATAATTCCAGAAATACTGCGGCTATCCTGTTCTAGCTGAACAATGGGATCGGAGGTGTTAATGCTGTGAGTGACTTTCAGTTCGGTGGATGTTCTTGGTTGATTGGCTACTGTTTGGGCTACTGCTTGGGCGGCATCAGTTGCCGATCGCCCGGATGCCTGGAACAACTGTCTAACTTCTGGTACTCTGGTTTGGCTGGCGGTAATTATTGGTGAAGAGGTTTGCCCGATGCCGGATGTGACAATTTCCCGGAGTTCTTGATTGTTGGTGGCTAACTTAACTCCGGCAACTTTATCGGCAACTTTTTTCCCTAATTTAGCGATCGGTTGTCCTATGGTACTTTCTAATAGTTGGAGAACTACCCAGCCAAATGCTACATAACCTAGTGCGATCGTCTCACTCACACCAGCAACAACACTAAAACCAACAATCATTGCCAGCAACCGCCATACCGATAGTAAGTTCAAAATCGGCACCCCTAAGTAGGGTAACGCCCCCAAAAAGCTGAACAGCAGCGGTGCGTAACTTAGCCCCAACACCTCCATCAGATGCCAAAAAGGAACATTCACCGACCAAGGTAACAGACAAATCAGCCAGGTACTAAATACTAAAAATACAAAGCCAAAGGTAAACAGAATTGCATTCAGCAACAAGCTAAAAACAAAACGCGCTGGCTTAACGCGATTAATGAACAGGATAATACTTTGTCCCACACTCAAAGATAAACCAGCTAATACCACAACCAGCAATGCTAGCAGCATTCCCTCATGTAGATTAATAATAGTTTCAAATGCTTCCGAATTAAAACTAAATACTTCACCGATTAATTCCCAGAACCTAGATGAAGCCGTTGGAGTCATAGCAATCTTCCTTCACATAAACGATAAAGTTGTACCACTGATTCTGCAAGAGCAATGGTATTTAGCACTCTTAGGATAGATGTCAAGTAGAAATCCAGCCAAGATAATTTTTTATCATAACCAAAAATAGGAGAAAAAATTGTGCGATTTGGGCAATGGTTAGGAGTACTTGCCTTTATTCTTTCTGTTTATATATTGTGGCAAATTAACCAAATTGTCTTATTGGTGTTTGGTGCGGTAGTTTTAGCAACAGTTTTAAATAGAGTGGTGCAATTACTTCAGCGAACTCGGATGCAACGAGGCATTGCTGTTGCTCTAACAATTATATTTTTACTATTATTGATAGTTGGTTTTTTTGCGGTGGTATTTCCGCCAATTTTTGCTCAAGGACAAAAATTAGTTTATTTGTTACCACAATCATTACAAAGAGTGCGTCTTTGGTTTGAATGGATACAAACTGTAGTTCCTCAACAACTGGTAGATAATATTCGTAATTTACAAGGTTTTACACAAAATTTACAAACTTGGACAACTCGGCTATTTGGTAACTTTTTTGCTTTCTTTAATAATTCTTTGGGTATTGTCTTAAATTTTCTGCTATTTTTAGTAGTAACTATCATGTTTTTGGTAAATCCTGTGCCATATCGCCGAGTTTTTGTATTGGCGTTTCCGGCATTTTATCGGCGGCGAGTTGAAGAGATTCTTTCGGAGTGCGAACGCTCTTTGGTTGGCTGGATTAAAGGCACTTTATTTGATATGTTAGTGATTGCCGTAGTTAGTTATATTGGGCTATTAATTTTACAAGTGCCATTGCCATTAGTTAATGCTTTGTTAGCAGGTTTGTTAGAGTTTATTCCTAATGTCGGCCCAACTTTAAGTTTAATTCCACCTGCATTATTAGCTTTTCTCGATGCACCTTGGAAAGCTGTGGCAGTAATAATTTTGTACGTTGTAATTCAGCAGTTTGAAAGCTTGGTTTTGGTGCCAATGGTGATGAAGCAGCAGGTGTCTTTGTTACCAGTATTTACTATTTTATCAGTGGTAATTTTTTCTAGCTTTTTCGGGTTTTTGGGTTTGTTTTTAGCAATTCCGCTTTTAATTGTGGTGCAAATTTGGTTAAAGGAAGCTTTAGTCAAGGATATACTTAATCAATGGCAACCCAAAGAGGAGCAGGGGAGCAGGGGGGCAGAGGAGCAGGGGAGCAGGGGAGCAGAGGAGGTAATTTAAAACTGAGAACTTTTCCCTTAACTCAAAACTCTGTAAGGGCGGGTTTTGCAGTTAATTCTTCTGCTGTGATAACGAAATTATCTGCTAAACCCGCCCCTACAAACTCAAAACTCAAAACTCTCTTCTGCCTTCAATCTTATTGCTGTGCGGTGATGCGAGAAGCAGGGGAATTAAATAAGGCTTTGAAGTTAGATTTGCGTTCGGTGCTGGATTCTGGTGCATATTCCCAAAGGCTTTCGTAGAAGAAGAAAGTGACACCTAATCCGCGATCGCGTGCTGCTTGTACTTTAGACTGAATTAGTGGCATGGGTACTGGGCGATTTCTTAACCCTGTGAGAACACCAACTGCGGTAGGAATTTTTTGTTGCGCTGCTTGAATTTCTGGACGCACAATTTGTTCAAGAAAACTGGGCATATCAGGACGATAAACTTGGACAATTAATTCATCGACAATATTTTGTTCTACCCAAGTTGTCCAATCTTGCAAATAACCATTGTAAGCAGTGATGTAAGGGTTGGGTGAAACGGAGAAAATTGCTTGGGGTTTTCTCTGTTTGACTGCTTGATTAAGTTGCGTCATGAAGGCAGTAATTTTATCCGCACGCCAACGCATCCAGGCAGGATCTTCGGGATTTGTTGGTGCGTCTTTACCAGTTTCTTGTTTATATAAGGCTAGGGTGTAGCGATCGTATCCGAATTCTTTAGGTAAACAGGTATGATCGTCAAATTGAACGCCATCAACATTATATTTACTGATAACTTCCAAAACTAAATCAGTCATAAATTGCTGAACTTCAGGAAGGAAAGGATTTAACCAAACTACTTCGCCAGCTGCACTAATTGATGTTTGACTACCATCCTGTTTTTGTGTTAACCAATTGGGATGATTTAAGACTAATTCGGAGGTTTGCGGAGCCATGAAACCAAACTCAAACCAGGGAATTACTAGCAATCGATGGTGATGAGCAAATTTAATTAATTCCGCTAAAATGTCTTGTCCCTGAGAACCTTTGCCGATATAAGATTGATAAATTCCGGTTTTTTTTGCTAATTCGCTGTTGGGATACTGCACATAACCTGAATTCCAAACGACTGGATAAATCGTGTTGAAATTCAGTTGTGCTAATTGATTCACGGCATTTTGCAGTTTGGCGTTATCCATGAGCACGTCAGTATCATTGCTGGTCATCCAAACTCCGCGAATTTCCTGCGCTGGTGGCTGTGCAACTGGTGGCGCAATTTGTTCTTGGGGAATGGGAATCAGTTGAGCAAAAGCTTTGATTGGTTGACCAATTAGCAAAACTGTGATTAGTGATGCCAGGACGAGCAAGCCAAAATTTTTAGGAAATTTCTGCCATCCTTTACGGGTCAAAGGTGATTTGTTTGACTTTAATCGTGATTTTGCTAACAAAGCTCTTAGTTGCATACCGTCTTAATAAAACTTTAGAATTAGTATTATACAAGTATTTTTGCTCACTTAGTAAATTTTGACTTGTGGGCAAAATAATTTGATTTAATTTCATATACAGATAATTTATTTGGGGTTACGGATTTTGGTATTAACACAAATTACAAATATTGTCGGTTTGATCCCCCTAAATCCCCCTTACAAAGGGGGACTTTGAATCTGTTTCCCCTTACAAAGGGGGTTAGGGGGAATTGAAAACACTTCAGCATTAATAAGTTTTGCGATTCCTGCAACTTGACCGATCGGAATCTTCGGAGTTATGATGAAGTTTAGTCATTGCGGTTGAAATTATGTTTACTAAGCAGCCATCTCTACATAGCATTACTAGCCTTTTACTGGGGCTGGGGCTGCTGCTGCGCCTGGGGCGCAACTAATTTTGACAAGTTTAATTCAGGTTTTTTTCAGTTTAATTCCCATGATTAATCCCTAAGTTTGGGGTTAATAAATTGTTGCGAATAGAGCAATAATTTCAGGTGAATTTAACTTGAAAATTTAAGAAAGTAGGGGAAATTACTAATATTTATACCCTAATTTTACCATGTAGCCAGTCCCCAGTCCCGTAGGACAGGCATCCTGCCTGTCATCCCAATTAATGTCATCCCAATTAATAAGGAAGAACCGATCGTGTTGAAAAATCCTGCTACTAAATATCGCCCTTTTGCTCCGATTAGTTTAGTCGATCGCACTTGGCCCAGCCAAACGATTACTAACCCGCCAATTTGGTTGAGTACAGATTTACGAGATGGCAACCAAGCATTAATTGAACCGATGAATATTGAACGTAAATTGCGTTTATTTCAAATGTTAATTGATATCGGTTTTAAAGAAATTGAAGTTGGTTTTCCTGCTGCTTCACAGACAGAATTTGATTTCATTCGCTATTTAATTGAACAGCAGTTAATCCCCGATGATGTGACTATTCAAGTATTAACGCAAGCGAGAGAAAGTTTAATTCGCCGGACATTTGCCGCTTTGTCAGGGGCAAAAAAAGCGATCGTACATTTGTATAATGCCACATCTCCTGTATTTCGCCAGACTGTGTTCGGGTTGAATAAAAGCGAGACGATCGACTTAGCAGTAAAAGCAGCTAAATTATTTAACGAATTAGGCGCAGAACAACCGAATACTGATTGGTATTTTCAATATTCACCGGAAACTTTTACCGCCACAGAACTAGACTTTGCTAAAGAAATTTGTGATGCCGTAATTGATGTTTGGCAACCCACACCTCAGCATCAAGCAATTATTAATCTTCCCGCGACTGTGGAAGTAGCAACACCTAATGTTTTTGCTGACCAAGTAGAATGGATGCACCGCAATTTAGCACGAAGAGATAGCATAATTTTGTGTGTTCATACTCATAATGACCGAGGTTGTGCAATTGCGGCAGCAGAATTAGCACAAATGGCAGGTGTTCAAAGAGTTGAAGGATGTTTATTTGGTAATGGAGAACGCACAGGAAATGTTGATTTAGTAACTTTGGCGTTGAATCTTTACACCCAAGGTATCGATCCTGGTTTAGATTTTTCGCAGATTAATCAAGTCGCAAGAACGATCGAAGATTGCACTCAATTACCCATCCATCCTCGTCATCCTTATGTGGGAGATTTGGTATTTACAGCTTTTTCTGGTTCCCATCAAGATGCTATTAAAAAAGGTTTCGCCGCACGAACAGAAAACGCGATTTGGGAAGTTCCTTATCTGCCGATCGATCCTGCTGATGTCGGTCGAAATTACGAATCAATTGTCCGGGTAAATAGTCAATCTGGAAAAGGTGGAATCACTTTCTTGTTGGAACGAGATTATGATTTAGTCTTGCCGAGAAGGTTGCAAATAGAGTTTAGTCAAGTAGTCCAACAGGTGATGGATAATGAAGGTCGAGAAATGTCTTCATCTGACATAAAACAGTTGTTTGATCGCGAATATTTGCAAGCTACTGCACCATTTAAATATATCTCTCATCAATTGTTTGAAACCGATGTAGTCGGAGAAATGCAAAGAATTTCGGCAACATTACAAATTAACGGCAAGTTTGTAACTATTAATGGTAGTGGCAATGGCCCCATTGATGCGTTTCTCAATGCTTTAAATTTGGGATTGCGTGTAGATTATTATGAAGAGCGATCGCTTTCTCAAGGTAGCAATGCAGAGGCGATCGCTTTTGTGGAAATCGGAGGTAATTTTATTTCCGGTTCTCTCTACGGAGTAGGGATTCACTCCAACATTGTCGCCGCTTCATTCTTAGCAATTTTAAGTGCAATAAATCGTGCTTATCAGCGAATTAATGGGGAAACTAAAGGAATCTTTCCCGAATTAATTTGCTGCTAAACCAGTAAATTCAGCCAAAAGATTATTTAGCTCAACCTCAAGGTGTAGCAATTTACGACCCCACGAGAATTATTAGGTCGTTAAATATTTTCGTAGCAGCAGCAAACATGAATGGAATCACAGCTCACTTTGTCGGAACTCTAACTTCTTTGGGTGTAATTAATTGGTTGAATCTTCAGTAATCAAATATCCTCCAGATACCCGACTTCTTGAAGAAGTCGGGTATCTTATACCAATTCTCCGTAAAATTGCGCTTAATCATTGCCCCTCCCCGTAGACGGGGAGGGGTTTGGGGAGGGGTTCCGTACAGCGCATCTTCATAGAGAATTGGTATTAATATAATTAACCTAATCCCATTCCCTCGGTTTCAGTGACTAATAATTTACCTTCTCCCTCATAAACCCAGACAAAACCTTCACCGCCACCTCTACCAAAATGCCCCAATTTCCGATAATCTTCGACAATTCCTTTAGTGTAACCTTTAACCATATCAAAATCAGCAATTAAAATTTCACCTCTGTTTAATTCCACCACTTTTGCGGGTGCAATTGTTCCAGCTACAGCTTTGGCTGTTTTATTTGGCAAAGCTTTTACAGCAATTCTCCATTTACCATCGCTCGAACCAATCATTTGTCGATACTTCAATCTTTTTGCTCCAATTACTACATTATCGGAGCAGAATTGAAATATACCATCATCGAATTCCCATTGTTCTTGGTCGGAAATGGCGATCGGTGTATAATGCAAAAAATTCCCTTTTTGTCGCGGTTCTAAATGCACAGTACCAGTACCTTTATAAACAGGGGCGTTATATTCAATTTCTGTGGTCAAAGCCACCCAAATATCTCTTAAACGGTTATCAGTTTTGTAAATTTCATAAGATAATTTACCCATACATCTGTGTAAACTGCCTTTTTGAATGATTACTCCCGAATTTTCCAGATGGATTTCTACTTGCTGGGCAAAGGGAATGTTTTTCGTAGGATGGTAATATTTGTTAGTTTCTTTGTTAATGTTATTTTGCAGATACCACAAATCTGTCGGTTCCAAAACTTTAACTAGGTATTCCATATCACAAATTTAAATTATTCAAAAAAAATCAAAGCTGACCAATCATTTTATGAGTTTGAGGAATTACCCGCACTTGTTTAACAAATCGCTTCATTAAACCTTGCCATTCTAACACCAAATCTGGTGCAGGGGCTAATATTCTTGGTTGATTAGCAAGAGGCGTTACAGGTTGCAGAAATACGGGAATTTTTGGGTCGCAAGCTGCTACTAATTCTCCGGTTAATTCTAACTCTTTGGGATCGGTTTGACTGGAAATAATCAGCTTGACAAAAGTTTCCAATTTAGCATCATGACATAATTTTAAAAATTTTTGATGCGCTGACCAATGATTTTCGCCGCTGACACTGGGCAATTTGATATCCATACCCACAGAATCTAAATAGGGTAAAACCATTGCTAATTCTTCCGGGCGATGTCCGCCTGTTTCTAAGTAGATAGGCAATCCAGTGAGATTACGTACTTGGGGGAGAAATTGAACTAAAAAATTTGCGTGAAGTAACGGTTCACCACCAGTCAAACTGATGCTGTCATGCAACCCTAGTTGGTTTTGCTTTTCTACCCAGTCCAATAACGATGGTAGCTCGACGGGATTGGGATAGTTGACGAAATCGCGTTTTCCGGGTGTTTGTTCGATTTTACAGGTGGGTGGTGTTTGCCAGGTGTGGGCGCTATCGCAATAGTGGCAACGCAAGTCGCAAATGGCAAAGCGGATGAAGATTTGGCGTGTACCAACGTTCAGTCCTTCGCCCTGAATGGCGGAAAATAATTCAATTAGTCGCGCTTTTGGGAAATTATCGGTCATTTTTAGTCTCATCTGCTGGGAACAATACTAACTTTTATTTTTCTGGCTGTTTTCCTCAATTGCCAAATTTATCGGAGATGTGATGAAGTTTGTTTAAGCTGACTGAATTAATTATCGAGAGTAGGTGAATTTATATAAATTTATTTATTTTAAACCAATAAAATTTAAGAATAAATTAAACCGATCGGTATTTTCTTATATTAACTTTAATTGTACAATAAATTTATATCAAGCTTACAAAGTAACATCAAAGTATATTTTTTTAGTTAAGATTACTGAGAAACCCTAGCCAGAACCGGGGAGTCAGTTTATTCTTAACTTAAGCAATACCCCAAGGGTATGTATTTCTGTTTCTGTCCAGGTGCATCTTTTGAAAGAGTAGAATAGCCTTTCAAGTATAAAGGAAAACTCGTGTTTTTCCGTTCACAGGGTGCTAAATGTTGTGAATCTGGTAATTTATGGCGATCGTACTCTACTCATTTGTTTCGTGTTACTTAATATTAATTCAAAATCTCTACCTAGTGATTGGCATCACAAAACTTAAGTATTTACTCTCACTAAACACTTAGACTACTATCATCATTAATTGCAGCGTTCAATCACCTATTTAGTAGAGAAAAAACAGTAAATTAACATTATGAGTTAATCCATCTACCAATGCCACCTCAAACTTTTGTATCTCAAACTAAAACTACCCACTCTTTCGATAATGCCGTAAGTCATATCGAGTTAGATGAATTTCCCAGTCAGTCAAATAAACAGGGAAAACATATTGCTGCTGCACAAGAGGAAATTTGGCAATTTTTCCTCAATCTTACCAAATCTACTGTGCCAGAGCTGGTATTAACAGAATTTGAAAACTTATTTATTAATCCTAGTTTTTTGTCTAATTCTGACATTGAAAGAGCTCTGAAGATCATAGTTTTATCTCAAAATGAGCCAGAGTTTAGAAATACTCTCAAACGCTGTATTTATATTTTGCTCAACACCTGGATTTATAGCAGAAAATACCAATATGCTCAAATTTTAATTGAAAAACTTTCCGTTGCTCATCTCAGTTATTGTGGTGCATCTACATTTCTGCGGAGTCTGAGAAGCCGGATGATGAATTTTATGAAAAGCCAAGATTATCAAGAAGTAAAACTATTTGCTTCAAGATACGATCGTCAGCAAACAGGAAACTGGAAATCTCGTTATACTTCTTATTTACTAACTCCTCAGTATCTTAATTCGGAAAATTCTTTAGAACAACGCCAAGCTGCGAAAAGATTGTCACAACAGTTGCAAGATAAATACAAGTTCGATCTGGCAATGTATACGGCTCATTCTCATACTACTCCATCTTGGAATGACAAAGTTAAAAATCCTACAGCTTTGGGTGACGAAGCTTTAAGGTTAATTAAGAAAGTTCTGGCAACCCCTGGCTTTTTTAATCATGTACATTTAGCTAGTATTTTTTTGAATCAAACTCAAGGACTAAATTACAGTCAGTTTAAACAAAGTTTACTGAATTATCTAATATTTTCTTTAGACAATTCAGGTTTAGTAGAATTTATAAAAATGCAGCTAACGCAGAAGTTAGATGCTCTTTATCAACATGAAGATCAACAAGTGTTGCGAAACGGTTTGATTTTGAGAACTTGTAATCGGATGATTGAATATTTAACTATTGACAAGAATAATCAACCCTCTGAGCTGTTTGTTTTAATTGCTTCCCAAGGTAATGCCTTAACTTTAGGAATTTTGCTTCTCAAAGTATTATTAATCTCTCCTCCTTCACGGACTTTTTTAGAATTATGTATGTCAAAATTGATTGATTATTATGGTAATTACTCAGAGCAGGATTGTCAATGGGTAATTAACTTTCTGGAGGTTAGTCAGATTATTTTAACGCTGTATACAGAAAATGTGAAATATAATTTAGTTAATATGGAGCGAGAAACTTCACCTAGCCATACAATGATAGATGAAAATTGCTATCGCATTTTTCCTCAAATTTATGGAGAAAGTATTTTAAGTCAAATTTAGTTGTTAATTTTGTTATTTCAGTAATTTCTATGATTACAGCTTTCTTTAGGAAATAGTGCTATTATTACCAAGGTTGTTAAGATAAAGAAAGCAACTGAGGAGACAGCGATGTTTGGCACAGAAAATTCTTGGAAGCACGATCGTATCTACAGCAACGGCGTGAAGCTACATTACGTGACTAAGGGAGAAGGTTCCTTGATGTTAATGTTGCATGGTTTTCCTGAATTTTGGTATTCTTGGCGACATCAAATTCCCGAATTTGCTAAAGATCGTAAGGTAGTGGCTGTTGATTTGCGTGGCTACAATGATAGTGAAAAACCTGCAAATCAATCGGCTTATGTGATGGATGAATTTATTAAAGATGTGAAGGGAATAATTGAGGGATTGGGTTACAATAAATGTGTGTTGGTAGGTCATGATTGGGGTGGTGCGATCGCATGGTGTTTTGCTTACGCCTATCCCGAAATGGTGGAAAAATTAATTGTGTTAAACATTCCCCATCCCGCTAAATTTGCTCAAGGTATCCGCACTCCGCAACAGTTACTCCGCAGTTATTATATGTTTTTGTTTCAGTTACCTTGGCTACCAGAAATTGTAATTCAACAATTCGATTATCAAATAATTGATAATCTGTTTACTGGCATGGCAGTAGACAAAAATGCCTTTACTCAAGCAGATATTGAAGCTTACAAAGATGCCGCTGCGAAACGTGGTGCATTAACCGCAAGTTTGAATTATTACCGCAATATTTTTCAACAGAAATTGTTGAATGATAATTGGGGTATTTTGGAAGTACCAACTTTGATGATTTGGGGAGAAAAGGATACTGCGCTTGGTAAGGAACTCACTTTCGGAACAGAAGCGTATGTCAAAGATTTTCAACTTAAATATATTCCTGATGCTAGTCACTGGGTACAGCAAGAAAAGCCGGAGTTGGTAAATCAATATATGCGGGAATTTTTGCAAAAATAGGACAGGAATGGTGCGTTAAGTTGCACCGTTCACCCCGAATAGCGGAAAATAGTCAATTAGTCGCGCTTTTGAAAAATTATCTGTCATGGTAAAAATATTAATTCAGATTGAGCAAAAATTTATATAAACTTTACAACACAACCTAAAATTATATTTTTTCTGTAAAAATTAATAAAAACCTCTAGTTATATCCGAAAAAATCAGGTTATGGTTAGGTTAACATTTTTTCTAAGCAAAGAAAAATGTATATTGATATCAAGAATTAATGGATCTACCAATGCTATCACAGAGTTTTGTATCCCAACCTAAAATTAACCAGTTAAGAGTAATTAGAATTCCCTCTTTCGACAATACCGTAAGTAATATCGAGATAGATGAATTACCCAGTCAGTTCAATAAACAGGGAAAACATATTGCTGCTGCACAAGAGAGAATTTGGCTATTTTTCCTAAATGTTGCCAAATCTGCTGCACCAGAGATAGTGTTAACAAAATTTGAAAAGTTATTTATTAATCCTAGTTTTGACTGTAATCTTGAAATTGAAAAAGCTTTGAAGATCATAGTTTTATCTCAAAATGAGCAAGAGTTTAGAAATACTCTGAAACGTTGTATTTATATTTTGCTCAACACCTGGATTTATAGCAGGAAATATCAATATGCTCAAATTTTAATTGAAAAGCTTTCTGTTCCTCATCTCAACTATAGTGGTTCATCCACATTTCTGCGGAGTCTGAGAAGTTGGATAATTAATTTTATGAAAAGCCAAGATTATCAAGAAGTAAAACTATTTGCTTCAAGATACGATCGTCAGCAAACAGGAAACTGGAAATCTCGTTATACTTCTTATTTACTAACTCCTCAGTATCTTAATTCGGAAAATTCTTTAGAACAACGCCAAGCTGCGAGAAGATTGTCACAACAGTTGCAAGATAAATACAAGTTTGATCTGGCGATGTATACGGTTCATTCTAATCGTACTTTATCTAGTAAGAGCAAGGTTAAAAATCCTACAGCTTTGGGTGATGAAGCCTTACGGTTAATTAAGAAAGTCCTGGCAAAAAATGGCGCTTTTAGCCATGTAAATTTAGCAGCTATCTTTTTGAATCAAACTCAAGGAATAAGTTACCGTCAATTTAAACAAAGTTTGTTGAATTATCTGATATTTTCTTTAGAAAGTGCCGAGATAGTAAAATCTATAAAAATGCAGCTAACGCAAAAGTTAGATGCTCTTTATCAACATGAAGATCGGCAAGCGTTGCAAAATATTTTGATTTTAAGGACTGCTAATCGGATGATTGAATATTTGACTATTGACAAGAATAATCAACCCTCCGAGCTGTTTGTTTTAATTGCTTCCCAAGGTAATGCCTTAACTTTAGGAATTTTGCTTCTCAAAGTATTATTAATTTCTCCTCATTCGCGGACTTTTTTAGAATTATGTATGTCAAAATTGGTTGATTATTATGGAAATTACTCAGAGCAGGATTGTCAATGGGTAATTAACTTTCTGGAGGTTATTCAGATTATTTTAACACTGTATACAGGAGATATCAAATATAATTTAGTGAATATGGAACAAGAAACTTCACCTAGTCAGATAATGATAGATGAAAATTCCTATCGGATTTTCCCCCAAATTCACGGAGAGGGTTATTTAAGTCAAAATTAATTACCTTTACTCTTGACCTTTTACCTTTTTAATTAGGGTTGTTTTTTTGAGGGAGAAACTGTTTTAAAATTTCACTTGGGTGACGATCCCATGTGTCAATATGTTCGTAAATTAAGCCTTCTTTGGTTAATTTGTAAGTTGAGTAACCATTGAAAAATATGTTAGCTTTCCAGGGAAGGCGTAACTTGCCTCTAACAGTCCAGTTTGCCAAAATAATATCTGCTGCGGTTTGTTTCACCTCATGCAAATCAAAGTAAAGTTCGGTGAAGAATAGCTTGCCGTGAAATCGCAATGTCCAAAAGATAATTCGATAGTTGAGTTTGCCTTTGAATTTGTTAACGGGGTCTTGAAAGTAGATATCTTTGGTGTAAATATCATAAGAAATGTCTTTCTCGAAAAGTGTGGGTAAGTCTTTTTCGAGTGTGGTTATTACTTGTTGGATTTGCTGTTGATATTCCATGATTTATGTTATAAGACAGACTCTGCGGTTCAAAAAAATATCACTCCACCTCAGAGAACAAAATTTTATAAGGTGCATATCTATCTTTCTGATAAGAACCAACCCAAATGCTATAAGTTCCAGGCAACCATTGACCAGCAATTCCCGCATTTTTTCCTGCATAATCATCATTACACCAAGTACCACCAGGGCCACTAATTATTAATATTGTATCGGCGGGACTAATAACTTGAACTCGCAAATAATTTAAAGGAGAAGTTATTAGTAATGTGTGATTAGGATTGCGATCGACAAAACCCGTACAAGGGCCAATTTCTGTATCTCTTCGACCTGCAATTTCCCTAGCAGGTTCCATTCCCCCACTAATCCCAGAAATAATTTGTGGGTCTGGTCGAAACTTAGGGTCAATTGTAACGCTTTGGAAAATAGGAATATTGGGATTAGGAGTTAATTGTCCTTGAGTTTTTGTAGTTAAGAGTAAGTTAAAAGATAAAAGTATGAATAAACTTAAAACTGAGTGACGATTAGTGAAAGGAGAATTATTTAGAACTTGCAAAATCTGTTGGTACATAATGATTTGTGCAGGGGAGTAAATAATGTTGATTATTTTATCATGATTGGTTTAGCGATCGCTCTATCTGATTTTAATTTTATGTAGAGACGTTTCATGAAACGCCTCTACAGCAGGTCTTATTTCGCCTGAGATAATGCTTCTTGTAAGCGGGCTTTATCCAGTTTTTTCTGATGTAAAATTACCCAAGATTCGGTTAAATCAGGGCCATGAACATCGCCTGTTAAAGCGGCTCTTAAACTCCGCATTACTACACCTTTTTTCAGGTTTTGTTCTTTTGTTACCTGTTTAATAATTCCTTGGGCTAATTCTGCGGTTAATTCCTGATTATCTAGGGCATTTTGAATTGCTTCTAAGGCAGTTTTTGCGCCTTCTTGTTGTAATTGTGCTTTGGCTTCTTCGGTGAATTCTACTTGAGATACGAAGAAATAGCGGCTCATTTCTACTGGATCGGGGACAGCAGTAATGTCAGGAATTTGGGTTAACATTTGGTCTAACCAAGCTCGATCGCTAACTGGTAAACGAATCAAACTAGGGCCAATCAAAGCGGTGATTTGTTCTAGCCAAGGGCGATCGCTCTCAGGATCGAATGTAAAACCTGCTTCTTGCCAGAAAGGAATTAACAAATCTGTTAATTGGCTAACTGGTAATTTATGCAAGTATTGACTGTTAATCCAGTTCAATTTATCCCAGTCAAATTTTGCTCCTGCTTTGTTAACTCGATCGAAAGTAAATTCAGTTGCAGCTTGTTCTAAAGTGAAAATTTCTTTAGTAGAATCTGGTGAAGACCAACCCAACAAAGTCATGTAATTTCCTAAAGCTTCGGGGGTAAATCCTAACTTTTTAAAGTCAAAAATCGAGGTGACACCTTTGCGTTTGGAAAGCTTTTGTCCTTGCTTATTCAATATCAAAGGAGTGTGAGCAAATTCGGGAACTGCCGATCCCAAAGCTTGATACAGAAGAATTTGTTTAGCAGTATTGGCAATGTGATCTTCGCCGCGAATGACATGAGTAATTTGCATATCAATGTCATCTACAACTACAGCCAAATTGTACAAAGGTTGACCGAAATCTTCGCTTTCCGAACGACGGGCAATTACCATATCACCACCTAAATCGCTGCCTTTCCAGGTGATTCTTCCCCTCACCATATCGTTCCAAGAAATTTCGCGATCGTCCTCAATTTTGAAGCGAATTACTGGTCTTCTGCCTTCGGCTTCAAAAGCAGCTTGTTGTTCTGCTGTTAAATTTCGATGTCGATTATCATAGCGGGGCGCTTCTTTTCTCGCAACTTGCGCTTCCCGCATTTTTTCCAGTTCTTCTTCTGTGGAATAACACCGATAAGCCAAGCCTTGATCTAATAGTTTTTGGATGGCTTGGCGATACAAATCCAATCGTTTTGTTTGAAAAAATGGCCCTTCATCCCAATTTAATCCTAGCCATTTTAGACCCTCAAGGATATTTTCTGTGTATTCGGAGCGCGATCTTTCTAAGTCTGTATCTTCAATTCGCAAAATAAATGTCCCACCTTGATGACGGGCAAATAGCCAGTTAAATACTGCTGTTCTTGCCGTACCGATGTGTAAATTTCCTGTGGGACTTGGGGCGATTCTAACTCTTACTGTCACAATAGATTCTCCGACATGGCATGATCGCTGCTGTTCAGGTCTTAAATTCAATTTTTAGACCTATTTTTTCTGTTAATAGCGTTATTGGCGATCGATAATTTGCGATCGGGCAATTGAGTCTTTTCTTACTCCTTTGCCTCTCCCCTTGGTGAGGGAACGCTTTTCAATTGTAACCGCAAATGTGTATTTGGTGAGTGGCGATCGATATTTTTTTTTTGAACCGCAAAGACGCGAAGAGCGCGAAGGAGAAGACGAAGAGGCTATAGCAATCCTAAATCAATTTTCAAATCTTCTCTTCCTCTCTTCTTTCTTCGCGTCTTTCGCGTCTTACTTGCTACGCACACGCTACGCGAACTCGGTTCAAAAATTTTTTCTTTGAATCATTGAGTATTGGTATCTAATATGTGTTAATTATAAGTAAAAAACAAAAGTGTTAGAGGCTAATTTATGGTTCATCAAGAGCAAATCAATATTTCAACTAAGGGAAATGGTGATATGCACGACTTGACGGAAAAAGTAAATCAGGTTGTGAAAAATTCGGGAATTCAAAAGGGAATGGTTAATGTTTTTAATGTTGGTAGTACTGGGGCAATTGGAGCAATTGAATTTGAATCGGGATTGCAAAGAGATTTACCGGAAATTCTCAATAAATTGATTCCTCCCAGTCGGGATTATTTTCACGAACAAACCTGGCATGATGGTAATGGACATTCCCATTTACAAGCAACTTGGCTTGGCCCTTCTTTGACTGTGCCGATCGCTAACGGTAAATTAGTTTTGGGAACTTGGCAACAAATTTTTCACATTGATTGTGATAATAAAGCACGTCAAAGAAAGGTCATGGTTACTGTTTATGGAGAGTGAGTTAATCTACTGGTGTATTGTAAATCAGGTTTTAAATAGACAGGAACTCCGATCGCAATTTCTGAAGCAGGCACATTTAACCGTAATGCTTGATGCGATCGATCCCACCAAGGAAACACTACCGAGTAATACCGTTTACACAAATGATTGATACAAATGAGGTAGGGGCGGGTTTAGCCAGAAGTTCCCAATACCCAGCAATAAATTGAAATCAAAACCCGCCCCTCCCAAGCATCTGTAGCAAACATTTAGATAATAGATAATTTTAGCTTGATTTTATGCGATGCACACAGATATTTATCTGTTTTTATCTGCGTTTATCTACGTGCATCTGCGGTTTATAATCAGAATTACGATCTCTTCACCAAACTACCCCGATTATAAGGTAACTTTTCCGTTGGTAAAACACTTACCCCAATAGTAGCATCTGCCAATACCGGATTTTCTCTTAACACTAAACTTGTCAAATTCCGGTTCAGAATTTCCCAAAATTGATTTTCGTCTGGGTAATTTCGCAACACTTCGTCTACCCGCTTATAAATCGGTACAAAATCAGGATACTCTGCATTAGTTATCCCTTGTTTAAAGGTATAATTCACATCTAAATTCAAAGTATTTAAACCTTGATGTGCGATCGCATAATTAGGAATTTTAAAGTTCCATTTCTCTTCTAGTAACCCTTGGCGATTTCGCGTCACAATACTAGAACGATTGTAAGGTAAAGATGGTGATGGCAGCACATTCCAATTAATAGTTATAGCATCAATTGTCTGATTTTCCGTCAAAACTTTCTGCGTCACATTCTTATTCAAAATTTCCCAGTAATCACCTTCATTCGGGTAATTCACCAAATACTTATCTATTCCCTGATAAATTGGTACAAAATCTGGGTATTCATTATTTTTAATTCCCCGTTTGTAGACGTAATCAACATCAATATTCAAATTATTCAAACCTTGATGTTGAATTGGGTAATTTTGGAACTTAAACGACCATTCTTCTTTTAAATCTCCCGTTGTTTTAGGGATATAAGAAAGAATCCCAACTGGACGATTCAACGTAGGATCTGGCGGGACAAAAGTATTGCTGTTTGAATTATTTGGTGCAGGTATTTTTGCCCCTGTTACTGGGTTAAATCCTAAAATTGCCCCAATATTATTCGCACCTTCCCGATAGTCAAAACCTACAGTATAAAGATTGCCATCTCCGGCAAAAGTTAACCCACCAGTAAAGTTATTAGTTGTATTTGTTCCTGTATAATTTGTTGAAATTACTCCCAACAAATCGCCAGTTTGCACATTATATTTGCGGATATCATTAGCGAAATCACTCACGTAAAGTAGACCATCATTAGGGCCAAAAGCTAACCCTAAAAGACTGACAAAACCATTCCCATTAGGTGCAGCTTGCGGTGAAGCAATTACTTTCGATTCACCTGTTTTAATATCATAACGTAATACCTGACTAGGTAAGCCAGCACTGAAATCTGCTGTACCATTTTTCGCTACACTTCCTTCGCTAGTAACGTAGAGATAACCATCAGGGCCAAAAATTATTCCATTCGGGCCATTTAATCCCCCAGATTGTTGATTTCCTTTAGCAAAAACATCAATAAATTGCCCAGTTGTGCCGTCATAGCGTAAAATTTGGTCAGTTAAGAAACTGCTAACATAAAGTTTACCATCGGGGCCAAAGGCTGAACCATAAGGACGCAACAAACCACCCGTTTCATCAATGTTAGGCGTGTTGGGATTATCGGTGACAAAGCGATCGATAAATGCCCCCGTTCTCCCATCAAAACGCAAAATTCCCGAAGCGCCTTGTCCTGTAGAAGTTGCAGGTTTGTCACCGCTAGTAATGTAAAGGTCACTGATGCCATCATTATTACCATCAGGCCCTAAAATAATATTATCAGGAGCGAACAATCCCCCGCTACCAGCACTAATAAATTCACCTAAATAGCTACCTGTCTTGGCATCAAATCTGACTACGTTGTTACCTCTAGTATTTCCTACTAAAAACGTTTCCGGCACATTTAATAACTGTGGTTGAGTTCGGGTCACAGTGCTGCTTCTGGTATATGGTAAACTGTTAGTTGGCAGCACTTCTAAATTAACTTTAAAGTCGGCAAATTCGGGATGTTCAGAGAGGATTTGCTGAGTTAAGTTTTTATTGACTATTTCCCAAAAATCAGTTTCGTTGGGATAGTTAATTAGGAAATTATTAATGCGATTATAAATTGGTACAAAGTCAGGATATTGGCTATTGCTTATTCCTGGTTTAAAGGTATAATTAACATCAAGGTTTAAAGTATTTAATCCTTGGTGCTGAATAGTATATTGCGGAATTTTGAAATCCCATTTTTCCTCTAATTTTCCTTGTCTGTCACGGGTAACTGTACTAGAACGTTGGTAAGGTAATGAAATACTGGGTAAAACATCAATGTCAACAGTCACAGACTGCATTACTGGATTTTCATCCAAAAGTTTTTGCGTGAGGTTTTTGTTGAGAATTTCCCAAAAGTCGGTTTCGTTGGGGTAATTAACTAAAAACTGATTCACACTCTGCGCGATCGGCACAAAATCCGGGTATTCTGAATAGGTAATTCCATCTTTGTAGGTATATTCAACATTGATATCTAGGTTATTGATTCCTTGGTGTTCAATTGTGTAATCATCTAAGGAAAAAGTCCACTTTTCTGGGTTAGGTTGGTTGAAAATAGCAGCGGGAGAACGTCCTTCATTGATACCATATTTAACAAAATGTTCAAAGGCTGTTATTTCCTTTCTTTGCGCCGCCGCCGCTACATCTGGATTTTGTTGTAAATAAAGAGCGGTATGAAATGCAGAATTAGGGTCGCGTCCTTCAAATTGACCGGATAAAATAAAGTGGTCAAATGCAGTAGTTGTCTTATTCTGAACAGCTAAGGCTACATCAGAATAAGTTTGTAGATAGAAGTCACTATCAAAGAGCCCGCTGGGACTGCGATTTTCTGACTTTCCAATTCCGTTAAAGTGAGCAAAGCCGTTAGGAATAATGTTATTACTCAAAGCTACAGAAAGGTCTAAATTATTATCTAGATAGTAAGTTTCATTAAACAGTTCGTTGGCACTGAGCATTTGTTTGCTTCCCGTAGTAGCAGTTCCTTGTGGCAGATTCTACAATAGAATTGAGAAATTGTAAATTTGCCAAAAAAATAAGCAAGAAATAAATCTTGCTTCTAGGGAATTATTAAATTTACCTCAATTATCGATATATTCAGTAAATTTTGCTAAACCTCTTCCAACTGCCGATGAGAATTCTTTTTCCCGTGAAAACGAATTCCTAAAAAGATGTCGTAGACAAAACTCCAAAAATCTTTGCCTTGGAACAATCCCAAAGTTTGATAACAGCCCTTTTCATCTAAAAGAGGCTGAGTGGCACGGTAAGCCGTTTGGTAATGATACCAAGGAATTGAAGGCCACAAATGATGAATCAGATGATAGTTTTGACCTAAGATTAGGATGTTAAGAATGGGGCTAGGATAGACTCTAGCATTTTTCCAGCGATCGCGCTCCTTAAAAGGACGATGGGGTAGATAATCAAAAAACAACCCTAACGCCAAACCTACTACTAAAGCTGGGCAAAACCAGAAATTCAAAACATAGCCTAAAATTCCATGTTGGCAAGCAAAATAGACAATTGTGGCGACAAACAACCTGCTAAAAAACCATTCCCACAACTCATATTTGCGCCATAAACGCCGTTTAAAAAAGTAAACTTCGTGATAGAAAAACCTCGCCGCAATTAACCATAATGGCCCACCAGTAGAAACAAAATGGTCAGGGTCATTATCTGGGTCATTGACATGGGCGTGATGTTGAATATGTACCCGCGTAAAAACTGGAAAAGCAAAACCTAACATTAGGGCGCTACCATGCCCTAACATAGCATTGATGACGCGATCGCGATGGGCAGCATTGTGAGAAGCATCATGAATCACAGTCCCGACCATGTGTAAAGCAATCACGTTAATCGAAAAACAGCACCAATCAGGCCATTCCCAGCACCAATACCCGCAAGTGGAAAGTATGACCATTCCGACTGCGACACAAAACATCAGCAGCGTAGGATTAAAATCGCCGGGAGGTTGCAACAACTCCTTTGGTACTGTCAGCGGCTTCTGTGCCTCCGACATCAGTATCATTACTCCTGTTAACTTCCATCGCGTAGTATACGATACTGACACTCAAACAATAAAGTTTGTTGCTATCTGATTAAGGTACAGTGATGAGTTGTGAGTATTGAAGTGTTAGATTAATAGATTCCCTTTAACTGAAAACTCATAACTCAAAACAGGATCAGGATTTATGGATTTACATGATGAGCAGGATTCTGTAAATCTTGGTCAATTTTTCCCAGTCCCCAGCCTCCTTCTACCTTTGTGGATAGATCAAAATGCCATCTGAAAAATACCTGCGAAGAACAAAAATAGTTGCCACAATTGGCCCTGCTACCCGTACTCCCGAAGTTTTGCGTGCTTTAATCGAAGCTGGTGCTACCACCTTACGCCTAAACTTTTCTCACGGTACACACGATGAACACCAACGGAATATTCGCCTAATTCGGCAAACTTCCTTTGAGCTTAATCAGCCAGTGGGGATACTGCAAGACTTACAAGGCCCGAAAATCAGATTAGGGCAATTTGAACAAGGGTCTGTGGTGGTGAAAAAAGGCGATCGCTTTACTTTAACCAATCGTCAAGTTTTAGGCACCGAAGAAATTAGTTCCGTCACCTACGATCGACTAGCCGAAGAAGTCCCCGAAGGCGCTACCATCCTCCTAGACGACGGCAAAGTAGAAATGGTCGTGGAAAAAGTCGATCGCATCACCCAAGAACTACATTGCTGCGTCGTCGTCGGCGGAGTCCTTTCCAACAGCAAAGGCGTAAACTTCCCCGGAGTCTACCTCTCCATCAAAGCCCTCACCGACAAAGACCGCAAAGACTTAATGTTCGGCTTAGACCAAGGTGTAGACTGGGTAGCATTAAGCTTCGTGCGAAATCCCCAAGACGTACTAGAAATCAAAGAATTGATTTTCAGTGCTGGCAAACAAGTACCAGTGATCGCCAAAATCGAAAAGCATGAAGCGATCGAACAAATGGAAGCCATCCTCCCCCTCTGCGATGGCGTAATGATAGCCAGAGGCGACTTAGGCGTAGAACTACCCGCCGAAGACGTACCCATCCTACAAAAGCGATTAATCGTCCTTGCCAACCGTTTAGGAATCCCCATCATCACTGCCACCCAAATGCTTGATAGCATGGTGGGTAGCCCCCGTCCCACCCGCGCTGAAATCTCCGACGTAGCCAATGCGATCCTCGATGGGACCGATGCCGTGATGCTTTCCAACGAAACTGCTGTGGGTAAATATCCGATCGAAGCCGTAGCAACAATGGCACGCATCGCCGTCAGAATCGAACAAGAACAAGCGCAACAACCCACCGTCGCTACGATCGCTAATAGCAGCCCTTCCATTCCCAACGCTATTAGCCAAGCAGTCGGACACATAGCCGAACAGCTAGACGCTACAGCAATCATGAGTTTGACTAAATCCGGCGCAACAGCCAGAAACGTCTCCAAATTCCGGCCCAAAACCCCCATTTTGGCAGTTACACCCCACGTCGATGTTGCCAGACAATTACAATTAGTTTGGGGCGTTAAACCCCTATTAGTTTTAGACTTACCTTCCACCAGTCAAACCTTCCAAGCTGCCATTAATGTGGCACGGGAAAATTATCTAGTCACCGAAGGTGACTTAGTAGTAATGACAGCCGGAACTCTGCAAGGCGTGTCCGGTTCCACAGATTTGATTAAAGTGGAAGTAGTAACCGCAGTACTCGGTAAAGGTACAGCCTTGGGTTCTGGTTCAGTCAGTGGTAGGGCGAGGGTAGCAGCTAACTATGCCGATGTCTCTAACTTTAACCCCGGAGAAATTTTAGTCGCCTCCCGTACCAGTGCGGAATACGTCGATGCCATTCGCAAAGCCGCAGGTATCATCACCGAAGACGAAAGCCTCACCAGTCACGCCGCAGTCATCGGTTTACGTTTGGGTATCCCGGTAATAGTCGGTGTGAAAAATGCCACTAGTTGCATCCGCGACGGCGCAATTTTAACTCTGGATATGCAGCGAGGATTAATTTATTCTGGTGCGATCGGCGCAACTCAGACTGAAACCGTTGTTACTGTTTAGTTATTGGTCATTGGTAGTTGGTCATTGGTAATGGTTGAATCACTGGAAAATATTAAACAAATGACCAATGACAAATGACCAATGACAAATCACTTTAGCTAGCCTAGAAGTCTGGGGTTGTAGTGGCAAAAATTATGGTGCAAAGTAAATTAACTAAGCGAACAGAAGTCGGAAGAAAGGCAGAAGGCAAGAAAGAGAACAGAGAACAGGAAACAGGGAACAGAATAAATTCTACCCCCCTGCCCCTCTGCCCCTC
>NZ_JADEWG010000199.1 GCF_015207735.1 [Phormidium] sp. LEGE 05292 | reverse complement strand
AGGCAGGGGAGATGGGGAGATGGGGAGATGGGGGGATGGAGGGAAAATAATTTAACTAACTATTTCTTCTACTCTCCCTACCTCCCCAGTCCCCAGTCGATGGCGGTCCCCAGTACCCATTCCCAGAGGACAGGGGAGATGAAAAAAGCCAATCTAAAATCTAAAATCTAAAATCGATAAATTTGGAGTTAATCATGCGGCTACTACACACGATGTTGCGCGTTGGCAACTTGGAAGAATCGCTAAAATTCTACACCGAAGTTCTGGGGATGAAGTTGTTAAGGCAGAAAGATTATCCAGACGGTAAGTTTACTTTAGCTTTTGTCGGTTATGGTGATGAGTCCGATCACACAGTTTTGGAATTAACTTATAACTGGGGAGTTGAGCAGTACAATCTGGGTGATGCTTACGGTCATATTGCGATCGGAGTTGATGACATTTACGCTACTTGTGCAGAAATTAAAGCTCAAGGTGGCAAAGTAGTCCGCGAACCAGGGCCAATGAAACATGGTTCCACCGTTATTGCTTTTGTGCAAGACCCCGATGGTTACAAAGTGGAACTAATTCAATTAGGTACGCAAAGAACTGCCACCGACAAGCAAGAGTTGGTCACTCAGTAAGGATTCCAGGGACAAGGGGACAAGGGGACAAGGAGAAATGTATTAACTCAAAACTCAAAACTTTCCCAAACGTGCTATCCTGGTATCAGACCTGGACCTATGCGATTACAACGCTCAAATCTTGTCAGGACCGGAAGGTAGCAGCAATACGAGATGCTTGTGATAGGCGTAGACTCCGGGTCGCCCTATTTTTGAGAACATTCATAAGTTATGGCTGGTTTAGGAGATCTGGTTAAGAAAGCGTTTTACCTGGGAGTTGGGGTAGCTGCTTCTGCCGCTCAGTCAGCAAGTGAAAAATTAGCAGAATTAAGAGAACAAGCTCAGAAGTTGGCAGATGAAATGGTTGCCAAGGGCGAAATTACCACAGAGGAAGCTAAACGCTTAGTAGATGAAATGGTAAACCGCGCTCAACAGCAACCAATTAATCCTAGTAATAATAATCGTTCTGAACCGCGCCCCATAGAAATTTCCTCAGATGATGATTTACCTGTTAAAGCAGAGGGGCAAAATGTAGATACTTTGCGAGATCAAGTTATGCAGCTACAAGAAGAGTTGCGTCGCCTTAAGCAAGAATAATTGTGTATGATTGAGTTTAAATTATTAACTTTGTCTGCTTGCTGCAAAAATAAGTTTTGAAAGCAAGCTCAACATAAGAACTATGGAAGATTGGCAAAAAAATTGGTTTACTATGTTAGAAACAGTGGTTGATGAAGTAGAAAAATTTCTTGATGAAGTTCTTGACGAAGTTTCACAAGTTGTCTTTGAAGCATCGGACGCTTTTGTAGAAGCTTTTGATGCTTTTGCAAAAAATCCAGAAGAATTCGTTAATCAATTACAAGGTAATATTAATGTTGAGTTAGAGCAGTTTTTCACAGATGTATTTGAACCAGGTTTTCTAGATTTTGATGAGATTCATTTTGAAAGTGATTGGCCGATAACTGATTGGGTAGAACCTTCAGCAGATTTTCATCCGGCTTGTAGGGGGTGTCGTCATTTTCATGGTCAACTTTATGGCGGTAATCTTTTAGTTTGTGGAATGCACCCTTACGGTTGTGAAGGGGAAAGTTGCCCTGATTGGGAAGAAGATCAAAGAGGTTTTTAAGCAGTAATTTATCTATGACAACTCAATCTTTTAATCAGCCTAATTTTGAATTAGAGTCAAGTTCAGAAATTAAGTATGGGGAACGTTTAATTGCTGAAGGACAGTTAATTACTTTCCCAAATCCCCGCATTGGCAGACGCTATGATGTTAATATTAGTTTGCCTGAGTTTACTTGTAAATGTCCGTTTTCAGGCTACCCGGATTTCGCCACAATTTACCTGACTTATGTACCAAATGAAAAAGTTGTGGAGTTGAAATCTTTGAAGCTTTATATTAACAGTTTTCGCGATCGCTACATTTCCCACGAAGAATCAATTAATCAAATTTTAGATGATTTTGTTGCTGCCTGCGATCCTTTAGAAGCCACTGTTAAAGGAGATTTTGCACCACGCGGAAATGTGCATACAGTAATTGAAGTACGCCATCAACGTGATTCTTTGGCTGATACTTAGTTGCTAGATATTTAGATATTAAAATAAGTTGTAGGCACAACTGAGTGAATGCAGCGATGAATAACGTAGAGATTTTGGCACAGATTCAACGGGATTGGCAAAAAACACGACCTGATATCGATCCTTGGTCAATGATAACTGTTTTAGCCATTCGCCGCACTGCCTTGGAAGAGGAAAAAGTCACGGAAAAACTCTTCTCTAAATACGATTTAAATGCTGCTACATTCGGTTTACTAGCTACCCTGCGGTGTTCTGCACCACCCGAAGGCATGACTTTAACCCAAATTGCCCAATTTGTGTTAGTAACTCCGGCTTCAATTACTAATCGAGTCGATCGCTTGGAAGAAAGGGGTTTAGTAAAACGTCAAGCTGTAGTCGGAGATAGGCGACGCTGGTTAGTGCAACTAACAACAACAGGACAAGAATTAGTTGATGAAATTATTCCCAAGTACCTAGAAAATGAACGTCAGTTGCTTTCAGTTTTGGATGACAAAGAACAACAGCAATTATATTTTTTATTATTGAAGTTATTATCAAGTTTGACGGATTGCAATTCGGATTAAACTAGAGTTTCAGCTGCACCGATCTGGGGAGAAGATGTTTGTAATTTCTGCAAAACCTCTATAAATTCTCGTTCAAAAGCAACTTGGGCGCGATTGGTTCTTCCACCAATATACAACTTACCATCTTTTTCTAAAGCCCAAATTTGGGAGTGAGAAATATAACTCATAATCACACCCAACATCAGCAAACCAAAGCCAGCGTAAACTATGGGAATACCTGGGTCTGCTTTAATTTGTAATCCACTACTACCGATAACTTCTAAAATTTTTAGTTTTACACCGTTGACTTCCGTAGCCATTCCAGTACGGACAGTTGATATTAGTTTGCCAGTGGTATCATAAATTAATAAAGTTCCCTGCAAATCTTTAGTAACTAAGGAAACACCTTCACTTAAATCAGGTTTTGTGGGAATCCAAGTTCCCCAAATTCTGCCTTTACCATTGGTGTCTAGTTGCGCCATTGGTATTTGAAAAACTGGGCTGTTATTAAATTGAAATTTCACTGCGGAAATTCCCCAGTCTGTTTGATAGAAAGTCAAACCTTGATAACGCAGAGGTTTGTTGACGTAAATGGTTTGGCGATCGACTTCTGTACCTTGTTTATCTACAACTGATAAATCAGAATAAAATTGGTCAATTCCGCCTTCTGGTGTGTAATCAATCCAAAAACGGTTAACTTTGACTGCCCAATCTCTAGTAATTTTTGTTGCTGCTAACGGCCCAGCATCTACTATATTTTTTACTTGAAAAGTTTGCCCACTGGGAACCATTTCTTGGGCAACAAATCCGGTAATTCCGCCCCAAATTGACCCGGCTAAAATTATTAGCATACTAGCATGAACAATAATCGGGCCGATGCGTCCGGCTATACCTTTCCGCGCATATAAAGAATTGCCTTCTTGAAAGATCAGGTAACTTCGCTTTTGTAATTCTGGCAATAGAGAATTAAAGTAACTCTTCTCTAATTCGGTACTCAAAGCTAATTTCTCAAATTGCCGAGGTTGCTCATAAAATTTCCAATTTCTAGCTGCTTTTAAGGCGGGAAATTGCCGAGTAAAAGTACAAGCAGTGAGACTAGAACCAAATAAAATTAATAGGGATAAAAACCACCAAGTTCGATATACATGATCTAAGCCGATAATTACAATAACTTTCCAAGTGAGAAAGCCAAATAAAGCTGGATGTTCGGGATAGTTAGCTTGATAAAATTGGACGGATTGACCTTGTTCGATTACTGTACCGCTGATGCTGAAAAGTGCGATCGCCAACAGCAGCAAAATTGCCAAACGCAAATCCGCCAACAAAGGTAGTAATTCACCCCGCCAGAACTTTTGCACTTTATTAAATGGGTTTTCCGAATTCGTAACAGTCATTCGATTTTGGATTTTGGATTTACCTTAAGATAACAATCCCAATTCATTTGTGAAATCAACCTCTCTAAACTCTTTCTCTGCACTCTCTGTACCTGGAGTGGTTCAAAAAAAGAAAATTTCACCCATCCTAGAACTGGTAAATAAAATTATCGCATAATCGGTTCACCAAATTACCCCAGGAATTCGCGACAATAGAGAAAAAACTCCAAATCCTACTAACAACGCCCCACTGACCGGATTAATCCAACTAGACCAACGACGCAATTCCAGCAACTTTTTGATTGACGCTGTAAAAGTCCCCGCTAAAATCAAAGGAGTCACATATCCAGCCGTATAGGAGAGTAACAATATTGCCCCTAAAATTAAATCTTTTGTCGCTGCCACCCAAGCCAACAATGTTGCTAACACCGGAGTACTACAAGGGGACGCAACTAAACCAAAAGTTAAGCCTAATAAATAAGAACGTACCCCATGAGGCACATCTTTAGAAATCACATCTATCCCACTAAAAGAAGGGAAGCGTAAAGGTAAAGCTTCTAATAAATTTAACCCCATAATAATGGCAATAATGCTAACAATAATTGGCAACCCAATACCAACCTTACCGTATACTTGACCAACAAAAGCAGCAACAATTCCCAAACCTGCTAATGTAGTAGCTAATCCCAAAGAAAACCAAGTAGATTGTGCAGCAGCTTCTAAGCGACTTTTAGCTTCATAACCACCAATATAACCAATAGTAATCGGCAACATTGAAAGCATACAAGGTGTTAAACTGGTGAGTAACCCAGCAGCAAAAATAATCGCCACACTCAACCAACTAAGTTGCAAAAGTTGAGTTTGTACGAGGTTATCGGCATATTGTCCTAATTGATAAAGATAGGTTTGTAGTGTTTCCAGCATAGGGGTAACAGCAATGGCAATATTTAACCTTATTATATTGTAACTTACAGCGAGTTTTAATTTTATTTCTTGGTTGCTATAGTATATTTAAATAACTGGTTTTAGTAAAAATATCAATAAATTACCATGACAACAGGTTATCCTGGGAATTTTCATAATTTCAAAACCTCACCCACGCAATTTTATACATGGAATAATTACCGTTGCGCCTACGAAGTTCATACACCAATAGACGTAGAGAATAATCAAAAGATTGCGTTATTATTAATTCATCCCATTGGTGTAGGATTATCGCGCCATTTTTGGCAGCGATTTTATGAAAAATGGTATCACCTTGGGAGAGAAAATTTAATTTACAATCCCGATTTATTAGGATGTGGGGAAAGTAGTATGCCTCGTTTGGCTTATACTCCTAATGATTGGGCGGAACAGTTGCAAGACTTTTTACTTATTTTGAGAAGACCTGTAATTTTAGTAGTGCAAGGTGCTTTGTTTCCGGTGGCGATCGCACTCATAAGAAAACTCAGTATATCTCATTTAATAAAAGGAATCATATTATCTGGCCCTCCAGCTTGGCCTGTAATTACCAAAAAAGCCGAACATTGGCAACAAAAATTAACTTGGAACTTGCTAAACTCTCCTTTAGGTAATGGTTTTTACCGTTATGCCAGAGGAGAAAAATTCTTACGTTCTTTCTCAACTCGCCAGTTATTTGCTGAAGAAGAACAGGTAGATACTGAATGGTTAAATATGCTGAAATTGGGATCGAGAAATATGGCGAGTCGCTATGCAGTCTTTGCATTTTTAGCTAGATTTTGGCAACAAGGTTATGAACAAGCAATTACTAAAATCAACCAACCAACTCTGGTGGTTTTAGGAGAAAAAATTTCTAGCATTAGTAAATCTGGTACTAAGGAAACACCAATACAACGCAGTCAAGCTTACATAAAACATCTACCAAAAGGTGAAACTGTTTTTATCTCAGGTCGCAATGTTTTGCCCTACGAATCAACCGCAGAATTTGTCAAAGTAGTAGCTGATTTTGTTGATAAAATAGAATCAAATATATTAAAAACTTAACTAAATCATTGCGATCGCAATAATTCCCACTCCCTAGTCTCCAGTCCCCAATACCCATCATGCAAACTACTCCCCAATCTCTTAACGCAGCATTAGTTCCTGGTAGCTTGCGCCGAGTTCATCACATCGCATTAAACGTCCGAGATATGCAAGCATCACGCCATTTTTACGGCGATATCCTGGGACTTCACGAACTCACAGGTGATGAAATCCCCGAAACTTTAGTTGACTTAGTTGCTAAGGGAAAAGTTGCTAACTTTGTCACTCCCGACGGTACAGTTTTAGACTTATTTTGGGAACCAGAACTTACACCAGCAAACCCCGACCCCACACAGCAATTTACTCGCGCCAATCACTTAGCATTCGACATCGACCCCAAATTATTTGATACCGCAGTCGAAGTCCTAAAACAACATCAAATTCAAATCGATCATGGCCCAGTGTCTCGTCCCACAGGCAGAGGAATTTACTTTTACGATCCCGATGGTTTCTTAATCGAAATTCGTTGCGATCCTCATTGATTGGGTACTAGGGACTGGGAAATTTTAGAGTTTAGATTTGAAATCCGATCGATTTAAACTTACTATTCTCCCCCTTGCCCCTTTGCCCCTGGAACCCTCTGCCCCTCTATCTCTCTGAGGACGACGGCGTTCTGCTAAAGACACAACTTCAGCTTCACTACTTTCTCTAGCAACCCGAATTAATAAACCAGCAGCTAATAAACTGGCAATCATCGAATTACCACCGTAACTAAACAAAGGAAAAGGTAAACCAGTAGTAGGTAAAGCCCCCGTTGCCACACCAATATTCATCAAAGACTGTCCTACCATTAAAATCATGGCACCGATCGCCACTAATCGATGCACAATCTTTTGTGCCCTTTGCGCCACAAGTAACGCCAGAGTTCCATAAACAAACAAAAATCCAAACAACACTATACAACCAATAAAACCAAACTCTTCCGCATAAACAGCAAAAATAAAATCAGTATATTGAATTGGTAAATAAAATAACTTTTGCTGGGACAAACCAAACCCAGTTCCCCAGATTCCCCCAGAACCAATAGCCAACAAACTTTGTACTAACTGATAACCATCTCCCAAAGGATCGACCCAAGGATTTAAAAACATCATCACCCGTTTTTGCTGATATTCTCGCAGGCTAATACTCAGTGTAGCTAACAGAAATCCACCTAAAGCTGTAGCCCCCAACTGAATATATGGCAAACCCGCAGCCAAAGCTATTAACCAAATAGTAATGCCGCAAAATGCTGTTGTACTTAAGTTAGGTTGTAACAAAATCCCCAACAGTACAAAGCCGAAAATACATAGCCATGTCAGGCGAACTCGAAAATTTAGCTGTTCCCATTTACTGAATACTCTGGCACTCTGAAGCACCAGGAAAGGCTTAATCAACTCTGAAGGTTGAATCGGAATACCACCAATCACTAACCAACGAGTCGCCCCATTAATTGTTGTTCCCACTCCCGGAATAACTGTAATAAAGATTAAAGCCAACAGTAGCAGTACTGCCCAATCAGCGATCGCTACAATATAACGTAAAGGTGAGTGGACAACCAAATTAAACACCACCAAACCCACCAAAACCCAAGCGATTTGTCGCTTAAAATAGTATAATCCATC
Organism: [Phormidium] sp. LEGE 05292; assembly: GCF_015207735.1. Classification (GTDB taxonomy): domain Bacteria; phylum Cyanobacteriota; class Cyanobacteriia; order Cyanobacteriales; family Aerosakkonemataceae; genus Floridanema. Next base: position 2,156 of record NZ_JADEWG010000199.1, on the reverse strand, counting down.
CCCATAACCAGCATCAGCAATAGAATAAGAAGCCGAAAATAAAATCACCAATCCTATAAATAGCCACAGGAAAGTCAACCAGCGCAGCAAACGAGCCAACGTAGCCCATTCATCTACAGAATTATCTAAAAACGGAATTAGTAGGCGTAGCTTCACTTGACTAACATTAAAACTTTGCCGTCTTTCATCTTATGACTAAAAGCCAAGAGATGAAAGACGGCATTCATGAAAATTGCTATTACCGCATCAGAATAGCCAACTTTAAAAGGATTTTCGTCAAACCTTTTGCCAAAAATTATAGCAAACCTGTATTTGTACCCTGTTTGCCAGTTGCCAATTCAACCTTGACGATTTTGCCACCCATTTTCATAATTCTTTGTTGTTCACGAAACCAGTTATCGTAGGGAACCAATTTAGTGAAGTAGGTGTTTTGTAATTCTCTCTGAGTACGAATTCTGGTTTGGCTAGGAACACAAGCAGTAATCTTAAACATCCGCATGACTTTTTATTCTCCTACTTTAGGAAACAAACTTTTGGGTCTTGATAAACCAAGGTCTGGGACTCAAGAGTAAATACTAGCCGCCAAAACTCATCAATTTACTTAGATAAGTCTTTAGCGCCCTAGCATTGACTCCTGACTTCCCAGACCATGCTTACATAGAAGACAGAGTTATTAAACCTTCGTCTTCAATGGCTCCAGAAGCAATTAGCTCAAGCCAGAGCTGATGTAGTCTAAGTAAACGCCAATTTCTTTACCAGCGTCAGCGCCAACCAAGCTGGCTGCTACTTCCTTAATTGCTTGGATAGCTTGCACGGTAGCAGAAACAGGTACACCCAAGGAGTTGTAGGTTTCCTTCAAGCCATTCAGAACGCGCTCGTCCAAAATGGAGGGGTCGCCAGCCAACATTGCGTAGGTAGCATAGCGGAGGTAGTAGTCTAGGTCGCGGATGCAAGCAGCATAGCGACGGGTGGTGTACATATTGCCACCAGGACGAGTGATATCAGAGTACAACAGAGACTTAGCTACTGCTTCTTTAACAATGGCAGCTGCATTAGCGCTGATGGTGGTAGCAGCACGTACCCGCAATTCGCCAGTGTTGAAGTAGCTTTTCAGCTTTTCCAAAGCGCCAGTATCTAAATACTTACCTTGAACGTCAGAGGAGTTAATAACAGATGTAATCGCGTCTTGCATTTGTTTGCTTCCTTCAAGTCACCTAACAAGAGAAATCCTAAATCTGGAAAATGCTTAGAGTAGAAGCAAGTTCTACTGCATAGCACCAATCACGTAATCGAAGTAAGCGCCAGCTTCAGCAGCATCTTCACCAGACAGCAGAGAGGCAGCAACATTCTTCAAACCGCGAACACCTTCAGCTACCGCAGGAATTGGGGTACCCAAAGAGTTGTACATTTCACGAACACCTACCAAACCGATTTCTTCGATAGGAGTTACATCGCCAGCTACGATTCCGTAAGTAACTAGACGGAGGTAGTAGTCGAGGTCACGCAGGCAAGTAGCGGTCATTTCTTCACCGTAGGCATTGCCACCAGGAGAAACAACATCAGGACGCTTTTGGAACAGTTGGTCGCCAGCTTGCTTAACAATGCGATCGCGGGATTCGCTCAGAGTTTGAGCAATACGGAGACGACGTTCACCGCTTGTTACAAAGCTCTTGATCCGATCCAATTCACCAGGGCTGAGATAGCGGGCCTCAGCATCAGCATTCACGATGGATTTCGTGACGATACTCATTAACGGAATCCTCCAAAAAGAAATGATCTAACCAGGATGTTGAAACTGGCGTTGGCAACCGAGTAGCTAAGTGACTTTTAACGAAACCTAAAACTCGATAGCTTAATTAAGTCTATTCTGAGAAGCAGGTTTAGTAAACTTCAATCTTTTCTCAGGTAAAGCAAAGCATCCCTGATTTCAGACTCAGCAACCTTCCGCAAATATTTTGCGACATTACGTTCATATTCTGATGCTTCCTGTAATACTTTTTAATAATTTTCCTCATGATTGCCACTTTTACCCCATTTTTTCTAACTTTTCGTAATTTGTTAATATTCATTGGTCATTTGTCAATAGTTAGTTAATAAAAATTACTGAATCAATGACAAAAAACCAACAGGAAATGCCCTATCCCCAACAAGGGGAT
>NZ_JADEWG010000198.1 GCF_015207735.1 [Phormidium] sp. LEGE 05292 | reverse complement strand
CCTTGTCCCCTTGTCCCCTTGTCCCCTTGTCCCCTTGTCCCCACTTACCTTTCTTAACGCATTCTCCCTGTTAGCAGGTAGGTTGTCATTTCTCCTTTGCCTTTGATGGGGATGTTGCCGCGTTTTTGGAAGTGGTATTTGTCTCTTAGTAGTTCGTAGGTTGTGGTTGTGACTTGGATTTGTCCGGCTAATCCGTGAGATTCCATGCGACTGGCGGTGTTTACGGTGTCGCCCCAAAGATCGTAGATGAATTTTTTGATGCCGATTACGCCTGCGATAACGGGGCCTGTATTTATGCCTACGCGGAGTTGTACGTTTTGTCCGGCTTCGCGGTTAAAACGATCGATCTGTGTTTTCATATCTAATGCCATTTCTGCGATCGCATGAGCATGATCTTTACGCGGTATTGGTAATCCTCCGACTACCATGTAAGCATCGCCAATGGTTTTAATTTTTTCTAAGCCATGTTCTTCGGTTAGTGTATCAAAGGTGGAGAAGATTTCGTTGAGCATTTCTATTAGTTCTACGGGGGAAATGCTTGCGGAAAGTTCGGTGAATCCAACAATATCGGCAAATAGGACTGTGGCTTCTTTAAAGATATCTGCGATCGTACTTTCTTCTCTTCGTAGGCGTTCGGCGATCGGTTGTGGCAAGATGTTTAAGAGTAATTTTTCTGTTTGTTCTTGTTGGTAGCGTAATGCTTCTTCGGTGGTTTTGCGTTTGGTAATATCTTCAATTGTCCCTTCATAATAAAGGATTTTTCCTTGCTCATCACGGACGGCACGAGTATTTTCCGAAACCCATATAATCTTTCCATCTTGACGAAAAACTTGCGATTCAAACCCAAATACACTGTTATGTTCTGCGATTAATTGAATAAACTTTGCTCTCTGCTGCGGATTAACATAAACTTGTTGTTCAACGTTTTGGACATTATTCATCAATTCTTCAGGAGAGTTGTAACCATATAATCTGGCTAATGCGGGATTAGCACTTAAGTAACGTCCATCTACTGAGGTTTGAAAAATTCCTTCTACGGCATTTTCAAAAATTTGGCGATACTTTTCTTCGGCTTGGCGTAATGCTTCTTCTGAGCGTTTTCTTTCCCGAATTTCTCCAACTAATTGATGATTTGCTTCTTTTAAAGCGGCTGTTCTTTCTTCAACGCGAATTTCTAATTCTTCATTTGCTTTTAAGAGTGCTTGTTGAGCGCGACGACGTTCTGCGCTTTCCTTTGCTAAGGCGACAAAATCAGCTAAGGAGGCGGCAAAATTTTCTTCTTCTAAAGACCAAGAACGTGCTGTTCCAATATGTTCATGACAGATTACACCAATCATTTGACCACTTAATCTAATTGGTGCATCTAACATGGAACTAATGCTTAAAGGAGTTAAATAATTAATAGAAAATTCACTGGTTTTAGGGTCGGTATTAGCATCATGTGCGGCGATGATTCGTTCGGTTTGCAACGCTTGGAAATAGTTGGGGTAGTCTATAGATAGTAATTCTATTCCTGACGAGTGGCGATCGCTGCTACGTTCATATAAATCTAAGCAAATAATTCCTGTTCTTTCTGGATTATACAACCAGACACTAGCTCTTTCTAACTCTAAAGTTTTAGCTGCTGTTTCGGTAATTGCTTGAATTGCTACTACTAAATCGCCGCAGGTAAGTTTGCTGTCAGTTGCTAATTCTAAAAGAGCGGTACTTTGTCTGCGTAAGCGTTTTTCACTTGCTTTTAAACTTTCTTCTGCACGTTTACGTTCGGTGATATCACGCCAAACTACATGGAGGACTTTTTCACCTTGTAATGGAATAGCGGTGAGTAATACTTCTACAGGAAATTCTGAGCCATCTAAACGTTGATGTATCCATTCAAATCTCCAGTTTCCTCGACTAATTGCTAAAGCATTATTTTCATTTGCTTTAGTTAAAGAGTAGCTACCATCGGGTTGTTTTTCTGGTGATAATTGAGCAGGATGTAAGTTTAATAATTGTTCTTTGCCACTTGCACCAATCATTTCTACGGCAGCTTGGTTACAATCAATAAATTTATCATTTTGTAATAACAGAATGGCATCTCCTGACTGCTCAAATAATAAACGGAATTTATTTTCACTTTCTCGTAATGCTGCTTCAATGCGTTTGCGCTCAGTAATATCTTCATAAGTTACCAAAATTCCCATTACATTTCCTTCTCCATCATGCAGGGGAATTTTAATTGTTTCTAACCAAGCTTCGCGACCATCTTTAAACTGAAACAATTCACAATATTGAGTGACTTGTGTATTACTTTTCATCACTTGTCGATCGATCGCTTTTAAAAATTCTGCTTGACTTTCATTTTTACAAAAATCATATTCTGTTTTCCCAAGAACTGCGGTTGGATTGGTTAAACCAACATCTTCGGCAAACTTTCTATTACAACCTTGATAAACTGAGTTCAGGTCTTTCCAAAAGATAGCTTGGGGAATATTATCCATCACCAAGCGTAACATTTCTTGAGAAGCTCTTAAAGCTTCTTCTGCTTGCTTTCTTTTGGTAATATCTCGGACTACTGCTTGCACAACTTGGCGAGGTAAACCATCTTGATTTTCTGTTCCTAATTCCATGTAAGTTAGCCAAACTTCGGCGGGAAATAGGCTACCATCTAAGCGAGAATGTAACCATTCAAAGCGACATTTTCCTAATTGCAAAGCTATTTTGATTTTTTGGGCAGCGAGAGTGGCGGAATCTTCGCCTTTCGGTTGAAATTGTGGGCTAAAATCACCGGGATGTTTGCCACAAAATTGCTCTTTACTGGTGCAACCAAACATTTCTAAAGTGGCGCGATTGCAATCAATAAAGGCTGTTTCATCTAACAGCATTACGGCATCACTTGTTGATTCGTAAAGGGTACGGAATTTTTGTTCTGATTCTTGGAGTTTGGCTTCGGCTTGTTTACGTTCGCTAAGATCTGTACCAATACCAAGTAACCCAGTGCAATTCCCATCTTCATCAAATAAAGCTTTGTTGCGCCAAGCAATCCAAACTCTTTCCCCATTGCTGCGGATATTTTCGTTTTCTTGGTGATTGTATCTTTCTGGATCTAAAAGTAGTTGCTGAATAAATTCGGCTAAGTTTTGCCCGGAACTATCAGTTAAGGGAACTATGGTTCCCACTATATTTTTACCAATTATTTGCTTTTCTGAATAGCCAAAAAATTGTTGAGCAAATTCATTAAAAAAGGTGATATTACCTTGGGTATCAAGCTTGACAATAATGCTGTTGGCGTTTTCTACTAATTCACGATATTTAGTTTCTGATTCTTGTAAGGCGAGAGTGGCTTTTTGCACTGCTCGGCGTAATTTTTCTGGCGATCGCACCCAAATATACACCAAAATACTACTTAATAAAGCTGAAATTCCCCCGCCAATTTGCAACCATTGAGAAATCGGTGCTTGTTTTGGCCAACCAGCCACAGGAATTGCTGCTATCTGCCAGTAACCATTGGGCAATTCTATTTCTAAAATTACCGGATTTTTATTAAAAATCGCGCCTTTACCGAAAAATACTTCACCTTGGGCACCTAATCCATCTTTTCCCCGCAAAGAAATTTCGATTGGTTGATGGGATTGGGGAAGATTTTTTGCCTGATTTCCTGACTTTATCAGTCCTGCTTCTTGAAAAATCGTGTCTCTATCCACGATTACGCCAGCTAATCCCCAGTATTTCCCAGATTCGGGGGGTTGATTGCGGGGTGTGAGAAAAATGGGAGTACGGTTGATAAAACCTACACCCCCTTCTACTAAGTTTACTGGCCCTGCGATCACAGTTTTTCTACTGTTAATTGCTCGTTCGATCGCTTCTCGTTCTTGCGGGATTGTTGAAGGATCAAATCCGATCGCTGCTTCATGACCTTTTAAAGGGTAGATGTGAGAGACGATCGAATCTCTATACAATGCCATACTCCCGATGCCAGTTTGTTGCGAAACTAACACTTTGGCAAGGCGTTCAAATTCTGCTTGGTCAATTTCTGGATGATTGGAAACATAAGCAACTAAACCTCTTGCCAGAAATAGTCGGGAGTTTAAAGCGCCTTCTAATTTGGCGCGGACGGTGCTGAGTTGATGGAGCACATCGGCGCGATTACTTTCTTGGAAACGCTGTTGCTCAGAGCGATCGATAATCCAAACACCCGCCAGAACTACCATTCCTGCTGACAGTGCTGCTATGTAAGGTAAAAGGCGAATTCTCATATATATAATTAATCGAAAAACGACCTAATTGGATTTTCATCGGTCAAACAATCAGTCAGTAAGAACAATTCCCTGATAGTTTAGCTAATTTTAGTTTTATGGCTATATTTAGCTAAATTTGCCGAATTCACCTGAGAAAACACCCCTCACTCAACTAGTGTAAGAAGGCACAAAGCAGAGGGCACAAGGCAGAGGGCTTTGTAGGGGTGGGTTTTGTGGTTAATTCTTCTGTTATGAAGACAAGATTTTCTTCTAAACTCGCCCCTACAGTTACCCGTTTTTAGCTGCTCAATAATTTCTGCTGCGCTGCACTAGACTAAAATTGGTTTTTAAATATCTAATTTAACTTAAATCCACTGAAAGCTGCCGTTATTTTGTCTTTTTTACAACTTGTCCATCAGAAAATATGTTTTCATTTCGCCTTTACCTTTAACTGAAATCGTTCCCCTTTCCTGAAATAAATATTTACCACATAAAATATTATAAGTAAATTCCGTTACTTGAATTTTGTCAGCAATGCCTTGCGATTCCATGCGGCTAGCAATATTTACGGTGTCTCCCCAAAGGTCATAAATTATTTTTTTTATTCCAATTACTCCAGCAACTACGGGTCCACTGTTAATCCCAATGCGGATGCTAAAAGGTTGTCCGTCTTTGGTGTGAAAACGTTTGATTTCTTTTAACATATCTAATGCCATTTGTGCGATCGCCTCTGCATGATCTTCTCTCTCGATTGGAATCCCTCCTGCTACCATATAAGCATCCCCAATGGTTTTGATTTTTTCTAAACCATATTGTTCGGCTAATTGATCGAATACGGAAAAAATTTCATTGAGCAATTTCACTAATTCTGTAGGAGGTATAGCCGTACACAGTTCTGTAAAATTGACTAAATCAGCAAACAAAACTGTAGCTTCAGAAAAACTATCAGCAATAGTGCTTTCTTGCATTTGCAGCCTGACTGCGATCGGTCCAGGTAATATATTAAATAATAACCTTTCTGTTTGTTCTTGCTGATATTGCAGTGCTTCTTCAGCTATTTTGCGATTAGTAACATCTTCTACAGTTCCTTCATAATAAAGCAATTCACCTTGGGAATTTTTCACGCTATGCGCTTTTTCTGCAATCCAAATTAAATTACCATTTTTGCGCCGAACTAAGGATATAAATCTTGCTGTATTATTGTCTTTTTTTAAGGCGTTAATAAATTTTTCTCGCCTTTTTGTTTCAACATAAATTTGATTACTAATATCTGTAATATTATTAATTAATTCTTCTGGAGAATCGTAACCTAAAATATTAGCTAAAGCCGGATTAGCACTAATAAATTTCCCATTAGGTGTAGTTTGGTAAATTCCTTCGGTAGCATTTTCAAAAATACTGCGATACATTAATTCCCTTGGTTGTAAGGCTTGCTCAGTTTGCTGCTGTTTTTTTAATTTTTGTACTATTTTAAAAAAGCAATAAATAGCCAACAAAAAGAAAAATATTACTAATGAGTTAATTAACAAATGGCCTGAAAAAAATTGATGAGTGCGGATTTCTGGGAATTCATCTATAGCTGGGTGCATGACATGAGAATTTTGTAACTCAGATTTTAAATAAATCAAATCTAAAAAGGTGAGAAAAAAAATACAAGTCGCTGAAAAATAGATAATTAGATTGTAACTAAGGAGGATTCGCTTCATGATCGCAATTCATATTTCCTATAGTCTAGCTTGGAAAAAAATATTTGTAGAATGATATTAATACTGAAATTAACCCTTGGCATTCTCTGTTAGCTAAATGTAAAATTTACTTACCAACGAGTTAATCTTGGATAATTTTAGTGATTTAATTTTGCCAAACCAGTCAGATATTTTCCGGGTAGGCTTGGCAAATGGCTAAAAGTGTGAGTGATGAAGGAGTGAGACGGAATGTTAAGTTGGGATCAAACCTCTGCTTTAGCTGCTATGCGATGTGAACGGGCTTGGGTAGAAATAGATTTAGCAGCTTTAGCTCACAATGTACAGCAAATGAAAAGTCTTTTAGCGCCTCAAACGCAACTGATGACGGTGGTAAAAGCAGACGCTTATGGTCATGGTGCTTGTACTGTAGCGCAAACAGCTTTACAAGCGGGAGCTAGTTGGCTGGGAGTGGCAACAATTCCAGAGGGAATTGAGTTACGCCAAGCGGGGATAAATGCACCAATTTTAATTTTAGGGGCGACGAATACACCTGAGCAAATTCGAGCGATCGCACAATGGAATTTACAACCTACTCTTTGTACGCCCCAACAAGCTTTAATTTTTTCCGAGACTTTGAGTTCCCTAAATCAAAATTTACCTGTACATATTAAATTAGATACGGGAATGTCACGATTAGGAACTAACTGGCAAGAAGCTGCTGATTTTGTTCAGCTAGTTTATCATTGTCCGAATTTAGAAATAGCCAGTATCTATTCACACTTAGCAACTGCTGATAGTGTCGATCCGACTATTATGAAAGAGCAACATCGGCGGTTTGAAGCAGCAAAAAATGCGATCGCTAATCGTTTAAACAATACTAAACTTGACAACTTAGGTAGGCAATTTCCCCGACTACATTTAGCAAATACAGCCGCCGCTTTAACCAGCCGCAACTTACACTATGATATGGTGAGAGTTGGCTTGGCTACCTACGGACTTTACCCAGCAACTCATTTAAAACAAGTAGTAGAACTTAAACCAGTCATGCAGGTAAAAGCCAGAGTTACTCAAGTTAAAACTATTACTGCTGGTACTGGAGTAAGTTACGGTTATCAATTCATTGCTGACCAAGAAATGCGTTTAGCGGTAGTAGGAATTGGCTACGCAGACGGTATCCCCCGCAACCTTTCTAACAAAATGAAAGTTTTAATTCGCGGTCAGCAAGTTCCTCAAGTGGGAGCAATTACAATGGATCAAATCATGCTTGATGTTAGTGTAATTCCCGATTTACAAGTGGGCGAAGTAGTAACTGTTTTGGGCAAAGATGGAAATTTCCAAATTGGTGCTGATGATTGGGCAGAAACTTTAGGTACTATTTCCTGGGAAATTCTTTGCAGTTTTAAACATCGCCTCCCCCGTGTAGCCGTTGGTGAAGGCAGAAGGCAGAAGGCAGAAGGTAGAAGGTAAAAGAAAGTAGAGGGCAAGAAAATTTTCAGCTTTGAGTAGGAACAATTCATCAATTGTTCGTACAGGGAGAAAGGGAAAGGGTAACAATAGTTGAGAAGATCGGATCATCTAAACTATTGTTACTTAAATCTCTATAGCTAACTTGATGATTTGGGTAGTTTGAGTAAATTTATTCACGGATACCGAATTTAACATTTTTGGATTTTCAACAAGCTTCCTGAGTTGGCTAAAAATACTTAATAACCAACCTTGATTTTTACGATGGTGTGTACTTTGTTGCTATTTATGGAAGTGTTCAATTCAGAGTCGTTAAAAAATAAAAATTATCAATTCTTTATGGTTTAATTATATTTTATAAATTAAAATATGCTTTATGAATAAGTATCATTTTCATAAAAAAATCGCATTACCATTACAACTTGTACTGATTATTCCATTTGTTTTGCAAATCTTTGGAACAGTTGGTCTAGTGGGATATTTGTCCTTCAAAAATGGACAGAAAGCAGTGGAAGACTTGGCAAATCAGTTGATGAAACGAACTAGCCGTACCGTGAATCATCACCTAGATTCGTACTTATCTATTCCCCATCAAGTGAGTCAAATTAATGCAGATTTAATTCGGATGGGATTGTTGGATGTACGCGATCGCAAAACTGTGAGCAAGTATTTCTGGCATGAAATGCAAGTATATAATCTCACCTACATTGGTATGGCGCTGACGACGGGCGAGGGACTAGGTGCAGCGCGTTACGATGGCAAAACCGTAACAATTGACGATTGGAGTGCTAAATTGCCGAACAATTGCATTAACTACGCTACCGATAATCGGGGTAATCGCACCAAAGTTAATAGCATCTATAGTTACAATAATTTTGCAGAAAGTTGGTATCTAGAACCTGTCAAAGCAGGTAAACCCATCTGGTCACGCATCTATACTTGGAATTCTCCCTTTGGCCCCTATATTACGGCTGCTGTCGGTCGTCCCATCTATGATTCTAATAATCGTTTACTGGGGATGGTTGGAGCTGACATTCATCTGTTGAAACTGAGCAATTTTTTGCAAACTCTTGAAGTGAGTAACTCAGGAAAAGTTTTTATCCTAGAAAAAAATGGAATGTTAATTGCTAATTCTGGGAAAAAACAGCCCTTTGCTATTATCAAGAACGAAGTGGAACGTTTGAAAGCAGTTGATAGTCCCGATCCGATCGTCAAGGGAATTGCTCAACAACTCCAGCAACGCTTTCACAACTTCCAGAATATTACTCAACCTCAAGAACTGGAATTTGATTTTCAGCAAGAGCCATATTATGTTCACGTTACTCCTTGGCGTGACCAATATGGATTAGATTGGTTAGTCGTTGTGAGTGTCCCCCAAAGCGCATTTATGGCACAGATTCATGCCAACACTAAGACTACGATTTGGCTCTGTTTGGCAGCGTTGGGGGTGACATCTGTGATGGGTGTTTTTACTTCTCGTCGAATCGCACATCCGATTTTAAGACTCAATCAAGCCAGCGAATCTATAGCTTCAGGAAATTTAGATCAAGTTATCAAAGGAAGTAGGATTAAAGAACTTAATAAACTTGCCAATTCTTTTAATTTTATGGCAAGGCAACTGCGGGAATCATTTACTGAATTAGAAAAAAGTAATGTAGAACTCGAAGAGCGAGTTGAACAACGCACGATCGAACTCAAAAATGCTTTAACCGAGTTACAACGCACTCAAGCTCATGTTATTCAAAGTGAAAAAATGTCTTCTTTGGGGCAATTAGTTGCCGGAGTCGCGCACGAAATTAATAATCCAGTTAATTTTATTCACGGCAACCTCGTTCACCTCAATGATTATATTCAAGATTTATTAGATTTAATTGATTTATATCAGGAACGCTCTAAAAAGAATGATACAGAAATTCAAAAGTTTATTGAGGAAATTGAACTAGATTTTTTGATTGAGGATTTACCGAAAACTTTATCTTCTATGAAAATTGGGGCAACTCGAATTCGGGAAATTGTGTTGACATTAAGAAATTTCTCCCGTCTCGACGAAGCCGAAATGAAACCTGTCAATATTCATGAAGGCATCGATAGCACTCTACTTATTTTGCAACATCGCCTGAAAGCCCGACCGGAACGATCGGAAATTGAGGTGATTAAAAATTACGGTAATTTACCGTTAGTAGAATGCTATGCTGGTCAACTCAATCAGGTTTTTATGAATATTATTAGTAATGCGATTGATGCTTTAGAAGAAAATAATAGCAAAGTGACAAAGCCGCGTAATAACTGCATTACAATTAGCACTTCTCTGCTTAATAGTGAGTGGGTACAGATTGCGATCGCTGATAATGGTATCGGTATTCCTAAAGATATTCAACAGCAGATATTCAATCCCTTTTTTACAACTAAACCTGTAGGAAAAGGAACCGGAATGGGAATGTCTATCAGCTATCAAATTGTCACAGAGAAACATAAAGGTAAACTGGAATGTCACTCTACCCCTGGTGAAGGAACTGAGTTTCTCATCCAGATTCCCATTCAGCAAAAAATTCTCTGACAAAAGGGAGGTGGGGAGATGGGGAGG
>NZ_JADEWG010000197.1 GCF_015207735.1 [Phormidium] sp. LEGE 05292 | reverse complement strand
CCTCCCCACCTCCCCATCTCCTAGTTAAGCTAAAAGCAGAGTAACTAAAGAGGTAGCAAATGGAAATCGGTGTTCCCAAAGAAACAAAAGATCAGGAATTTCGAGTAGGTTTAAGTCCCAGTAGCGTGCGGGTGCTGCATGACGCAGGACACGAAATTTTTGTGGAGACACAAGCGGCTGCTGGTGCGGGGTTTGAGGATGAAAAATACATTCAAGCTGGTGCAAAGATTGTTGCTACAGCGAAAGAAGCCTGGGATCGAGAATTGGTAGTTAAAGTTAAAGAGCCGCTGGCGACAGAGTATAAATTTTTGCAAAAAAAACAAATACTGTTTACGTATCTACATTTAGCTGCCGATCGCACTTTAACCGAATCTTTAATTGATAGTGGGATTAGTGCGATCGCTTACGAAACCGTAGAATTACCCAACGGTAAACTTCCCCTGCTCACACCCATGAGCATTATCGCTGGACGTTTATCAGTGCAATTCGGAGCCAGATATCTGGAACGCCAACAAGGAGGTCGAGGCGTTCTTTTAGGCGGCGTTCCCGGCGTTAGACCTGGAAAAGTGATGGTTTTAGGTGGTGGCGTAGTCGGTACAGAAGCCGCACGCATCGCCGTAGGAATGGGAGCAAGAGTGCAAATTTTTGATGTAAACGTAGATCGTTTAGCTTATTTAGAAACTTTATATGGCTCCAGAGTCGAATACATTTACAGTAGCCCTAGTACGATCGAGAAAAATGTCCTCGATGCAGACTTGCTCATTGGTGCGGTTTTAGTTACAGGAAAACGCGCTCCCATCCTTGTCTCCCGTGACTTCGTGAAACAAATGCGTCATGGCTCAGTTATAGTTGATGTCGCAGTCGATCAAGGGGGTTGTGTGGAAACCTTACATCCCACTTCCCACACTCAACCAACCTACATAGAAGAAGGCGTAGTCCATTACGGCGTACCCAATATGCCCGGAGCCGTTCCTTGGACTGCTACCCAAGCTCTAAATAATAGTACCTTACCCTACGTCCTCAAACTCGCTAATCAAGGCTTAAGAGCTTTGGAAACCGATCCTTTTCTAGCTAAAGGCTTAAATGTCCAAAATCATCAGTTGGTACACCCAGCAGTCAAAGAAGTGTTTCCCGATCTGTCTGAGCCAAAATCATAGTAATTAATCAGTTTATTAGTTAGTCGTCATTCATCCCTACCTAAAATCTGGCTATTTTTTAGTATTTTTAGCTAGGGACTTATGACGACATTTCTATTAATTTTTTGTGAATCTCATCAGTAAATATACAGAAAAAATATAGAAGATAGCTAGTTATTTAGCAATATTTAATCTTTTTTTTCTAAAAAGGTTTTTAATTAATTTTTGGTCACTACTGTAATCTTTAACAATAACATAAAATAACTCAATAGAAATTAATTATTCATTATTTTTGAAAATTGCTAAAAAAAGTGTCTTTTTTAGGCTAATAAAAACTAAAATTTAAAATAGAAAAAGGAAACGGAGAGAATCAGGAGTGGCAACAATACTAGTGATCGAAGATGCAGCACTGAGTCGTCAGGTGCTTCGCAGAATTTTACAAGCTGACGGTCATATAATCTGGGAAGCAAAAAATGGGCGTGAAGGCTTGGATATACTTCTTCAAGAACAACTGCGGCCTGACTGCATTTTAGTAGATATTTTAATGCCAGAAATGGGAGGAGTGGAATTTCTCAAAGTGATGTGTCAACAAGAATTTAAGATTCCTACAATAGTTATTACTGCTGATATTCAAGAAACTACGCGAGTAGAATGCTTGAAATTAGGAGCAATTACAGTTATACACAAATTAGTTAAACCAGACGAACTACGCAATTGGATAAAAAAAGCATTGGAACATTCAACTCAAGAAGAAATTTATGAACCTAACACTTAGTCATATAGATGCTTTACAGGAATTAGTTAATATCGGTGTAGGGCGAGCAGCCGGAGTATTAAATGATATGCTCGATTCCCCGATTCGGCTATATATTCCAGAGGTAAGATTGCTATCTCCTGAAGAGTTAAAACAAGAATTAGAAAGCCAATTCGATAATAGTTTATTGGCTACAGTGCAGTTAAGTTTTTCTGGCACATTTAGCGGTACTGCGGAACTAGTGTTTCCTTCAAAAAGTGCAGCTCATTTAGTATCAGTTCTAACAGGAGAAGCCCCCGGAACTCCTGATTTGGATGTAGTGAAAATCGGAGCTTTGCTGGAAGTTGGAAATATTGTTCTCAATGGAATAATGGGTTCTCTAAGCAATGCGTTAATTGAACATTTGGATTATTCTTTACCTGCTTATGCTGAAAGCACGGTAAATAACTTTCCCATTTTTGCAAATATTGATGAGAATACGAAAATTCTTTTAGCGCATACCTGTTTTATGATTGAGCAATTACATATTTCTGGAGACATTATTTTAATGTTTACAGTTGGCTCTTTAGATGCTTTACTCAAAGCGATCGATCTAACTTTTGGTGAAGCTTTATGAACGATCTAGAATTAGCGCAGAAAGAATTTGGGATTCTCGATCGCGTTCCCGAAGGAGTTTGTATCCTTCGAGAGGATTTCAGCGTCGTATTTTGGAACCGCTGTTTAGAAAATTGGACGGGAATTTATCGCAGTGATATTCTGGGAAAAAATATCGGCATTTATTTTCCTCATTTACATCAACCAAAATATATATTTCGATTACAACAAATCTTTTCTGGTGGGCCACCGACGCTCTTTTCTTCCCAATTACATAAATCAATTCTTCCTTGTCAGTTACCAGATGGTAGGTGGCGAATTCAACATACAACGGTAACACCTATACCAGCGGTAAATTCTCAGAGTAAAGAAATTGAAAAAAATGGCGATCGCCCTCAACAAGAAGAATTTTATGCCTTATTTGTGATCGAAGATGTTACTGATTTAACCCAACGTATTCAGGACTATCGCGCCATGCGCGATCAAGCTTTAGAAGAAATTAATGAGCGCAAAAAGGTAGAAGAAAAACTGCGAGAAAGCCAGCATTTTATTCAAAAGGTAGCTGATACAGCTCCTTATATTTTATATATATACGATTTAGTTAAGCAGCAAATATTTTATGTTAATGAGCAAGTGAATATATTGTTAGGATATACGATTGCTGAAATTCAAGCAATGGATGTAAAAAGCTCTGCTGAAGTGATTCACCCAGAAGATTTAGAGCAGCTTCCAACACACTTGGCAAAATTCGCTCAGGCTCAAGACGGTGATATAATTGAAATTGATTATCGGGTACGTCATAGTTCGGGAGAATGGAGCTGGTTTCATTTTCGAGAAGTAATTTTTACCAGAACAACCGATGGGAAACCGCAACAAATTTTGGGAACAGCGCAGGATATTAGCGAACGCAAAAAAGCTGAAGTAGCTTTACAGTTACAGATAGAAAAAGAAAGGTTAATGGCGGGAATTACGCAACAGATTCGTCGTTCTTTAAACCTAAATGAAGTTCTCCAGACTGCGGTAACAGAAGTGCGCCATTTTTTGCAAGCAGATCGAGCGATCGTTTGTCGATTTCAATATAATGGTCATGGAGAAAATCAAAATCTTAAGTCAGGGATAATTACTGTAGAATCAAAATCTGAGGATTGCGAAAGTATCTTGGGATTAAAGATCCCAAATTCTGCTTTAAATAAGGAGTTTTGCTGTTTATACCAACAGGATGAAATTAGAGAAATAGAGGGATTATGTAATAATAATTATCGCTGCTCTCATCGAGAATTACTTCAAAAGTGGCAAGTAAAATCTAGCTTAGAAGTGCCAATTCGCCAAAATAAGAAATTATGGGGTGTTCTGATTGTACATCATTGCCAATCAATGAGAAAATGGCAATCATTAGAAATAGATTTAATCAAAGAATTAGCTAATCAATTAACGATCGCCATTCAACAAGCGGAACTTTATCAAAAACTCCAAGCTGCGAATCAAGAATTATCCTGGTTAGCCTCATCAGATAGCTTAACTCAATTGGCAAATCGGCGCAGGTTTGACGAATATTTAGCTAAGGAATGGCGCAGACTAGAAAGAGAACAAGCACCCTTATCTTTGATTATTTGTGATGTAGATTTTTTCAAAAATTATAATGATACTTATGGGCATCAAGCTGGAGATTTTTGTTTACAAGAAGTATCGAGCGCGATTCGTCAATCAGTGAGAAGACCAGCAGATTTAGTCGCACGTTACGGAGGAGAAGAATTTGCGATCGTTCTACCTCGTACTCCCATTGATGGCGCATATCATGTAGCAGAAACTATTAGAAAAAATGTTGTTGCGTTGAAGATTTCTCATGAAAGTTCCCCAATTAATCAATATGTTACTATCAGTGTCGGAATTACTTGTGTAGTTCCCAATCATCGATATTGGCCTGCCAAGCTAATTGAAGCAGCAGATAAAGCCCTTTATCAAGCAAAGCAAGCGGGTAGAAATTGTGCGATCGGTCTGCGTGTAGAATCAACTACAGTTTAATCAGGGAACAAGGAAAGGCAAAAGTGCAGTTAGTTTCAAAAAGCCATTCTCTGGCTTAATCCCTTATTCTTCCCTTTTTTCAAGTAATATTCTCAACGTTCGCAACTAGACTCTTAAGGCCCACAAAGGTGGGCTTTTCTTTTATAGCCCCTGGCTTCTAGCTTCATCAACTGTAACTTGCTGTAATTTAGTTCAATCTATGTAACTAAGAATTAACAATTTCCATTAAAATTGTCCTGTAACTTTATCGATCGACACAAGCAAGCTCGATCGAGCAAACTAAATATAGAGTAAATAAACAAAACCTGATTAATTCTAAACGAGCGCCACTCAAAAGGACAAAAATATGTTTTTTAAATGTTGGGATAAATTATTTCTATCTGCTACCAGCACCACTTTAATAGCTTAATTCGTGGAATTCTTGATGTATACTAAATCTCAGTTCCACTTATTTAGTGCGACAAAACTTTTGCGAAACAGTGCATCAATCCAGTCAGACGCTACTATACTAAGATAGGGTTGAACTTCTCAATTAACCATGTTTGCCATTAAAAGAGAGTTAAAACAAAATAATAAAAAACGCTCTCTAATGCCCAGCATAGCTGGTTTTAAGGTTTGTCTAAAACGACGGATTAAACCTAATCATCCCTCTTGGGAAGCCATCTACAGTACACTTTGCGATATGCTTACGTCAAACTACGCGATATGCCTACGGCACACACTCGCGAACGCACATCTACCATTCCCACTATTACCATTCATGTTTTTCCAGCTATGAATTCCTTACATAAATCAATCTCACCTTATCGTAATGCAATGGAACTGCTGGCAATTGAAGAAATAGAGCAGCAACTACAAAACCTTCCCCTAGATATCGCTGAATCCATCAATAAAGATGAAGCTGTAGCTTACACTCTTAATCGTCTGCCTCCTTTATATGCTACTACTTTAGAAGGATACTTTTGGCAACAAAAACGAGCCAGAGAGACTTTAAAAGATTTAATTTCTAAAGCTGCTAGCTGGGGAATAAAGGCGGCTCAAAGGAAAAGGGAATTACGCTCTTATAGAAACCCAATGTCTAACCAACCCCATCCTTGAATAACTATTTTCACTTTATTTGCTCCTAGTTATAGACCCAGTATTTAGTAATACTTTCGAGAGTTTGAGAGTGGAATTCAAAAAAGTTTTAACTTGTTGCTTTTGAATTTCAGCTACTTTTATATCAGTGTCGTCTTTTTTGGGAATCGCTAATTGAGAAGCCATCAAAACTGCTCCAACCCAGTGCTGAGTATGCCAGAAACCATTGCTATCTAAACTCGGAAGATTTTCCGTTTCTGGGTAAGGATAGGGAGAGACATACCAGTAAGGTTCGTTATAGCTTTTGTCTCCAGGTGAGAGACCAATTCCTATACTCATCGGTTCGTCATTTTTAGTACCAGGAAGCAAGATTAACGACGCTATATCGAAGTGATGAGGCCAAATATGGATAGATGAAGTTTCTTCATTTGTCGCAATGATTTCTTGTAAAATTTGATTGGTATTCGCGTAGTAATTGGTTAGTTCTTGCCTGGGTAATTGTTGACTCGCATCAAAAGCAGCACCATGAGCAACAGCATAGTCGGGAAAATCATCCTGCGGATAGGAAGGAAAAAAAATTTCCTCTGTATTAGCACCTAATTTAGAAATCTGTTCCTTAAGCCAATTGAGTCCTTCTGTCATTGTTTTTTGGTGCAAAGGAAACCCAGCGATAATATTATTTTGTCGATCTATAACTATCAGCGTCAGACCGATCGGATCGAGGGCAACTCGAAACGGTGTTTGTACTGAAATCAACGCTCCAGTAAACATTTTTAATGCAGGATTCCATTCTAAACTGGTGTGGCTGTAGTCTGGTAGGGCTGCTGCAAGGGCAGAACCCGTAACAGCAATGAACTGAACTGCATAATGGAGTTGCAATCTACTTTCAGTCAGTTCTTGGGGTTTGAGATTGCCAATTATTTGCCATGAATTATTCATTGGAAATTGCCTCAGTTATAAAATTTGCCGATCGGTTTAAAGCGATAAATTTCTTAGAACCGGTTTGAGTATCATCCGAACAGAAACTTATGCTAAGCGGTGTACCAATTGAACCTGCTGAAAACTAGAAGCCTGAAACCCTTGATATCTCGTCCTAATTTTCTGTACCAGTTAAACTTTACGCTAAGTGGTACATCTCATTGAGACTGAAAACTGCTTTTTGAAATCCTTGCTGAACATCGGTTTCAGCCAAGCGCGTAACTTCCTGTTCCGTTGCTACTCAACCCCCGAAATCAGATGTCTAATCCAAAATCTAAAATCCAATATAGTATTGTTAGCACTCTGGCACCGAGAGTGCTAAATTGACTAATGGAAGTGAGAATGAATTAAATATGGCAAAAATCGTAGCATTCGATGAAGAATCTAGACGGGCATTAGAACGGGGTGTGAACGCCCTAGCAGATGCCGTGAAGATTACCTTGGGGCCAAAAGGTCGTAACGTTGTATTAGAGAAGAAGTTCGGCGCACCCGATATCGTCAACGACGGGATTACCATTGCTAAGGAAATTGAATTAGAAGATCCCTTAGAAAACACTGGTGCTCAACTGATTCGGGAAGTTGCCGCCAAAACCAAAGACACCGCTGGAGATGGTACCACAACCGCGACTGTGTTGGCACAAGCGATGATTCGCGAAGGCTTGAAAAACGTTGCTGCTGGGGCAAATCCAGTGGCGATTCGTCGGGGAATTGACAAAACTGTTGCGAAATTAGTTGACGAAATCGCTGCTGTAGCTAAACCTGTAGAAGGAGGTGCGATCGCACAAGTTGCCACCGTTTCTGCGGGTAACGACACCGAAGTTGGCGAAATGATTGCTTCAGCGATGGAAAAAGTCACCAAAGATGGCGTGATTACCGTTGAAGAATCCAAATCCTTAACTACAGAATTAGAAGTAGTAGAAGGGATGCAACTCGATCGCGGTTATATGTCTCCCTACTTCGTCACCAATGGCGAAAGAATGACGGTGGAATATGACGATGTTCGCATCTTAATCACCGATAAAAAAATTAATTCCATTCAGGAGTTAGTTCCCGTTTTGGAAAAAATTGCCCGCTTAGGCAAACCATTATTGGTAATAGCTGAAGATGTAGAAGGTGAAGCTTTAGCAACATTAGTGGTGAACAAAGCGAGAGGCGTTTTGAGTGCAGTAGCAATTAAAGCACCGGGATTTGGCGATCGCCGCAAAGCAATGTTACAAGATATCGCCGTTCTCACTGGCGGACAAATGATTTCCGAAGAAGTAGGATTAAGCTTAGATACAGTTACTTTGGAAATGCTGGGAACAGCCCGCAAAATCACCTGTGATAAAGACAGTACCACCATTGTCGCTGGTACAGAAACCAAAGACGACGTACAAAAACGCATCGGGCAAATTAGAAAACAACTAGCAGAAACCGACTCCGATTACGACAAAGAAAAACTGCAAGAACGCATTGCTAAATTAGCAGGTGGTGTAGCAGTAATTAAAGTCGGAGCTCCTACCGAAACAGAATTAAAAAACCGTAAATTACGGATTGAAGATGCTTTAAATGCTACCAAAGCTGCGGTAGATGAAGGCATTGTTCCCGGAGGCGGAACAACATTAATTCATTTGGCTAAGAAAGTCAATGAATTTAAAAACGGTTTAGATACCGAAGAAAAGATTGGTGCAGAAATTATTAGCAAAGCATTAGAAGCACCTTTGCGTCAAATCGCTGATAATGCTGGTGTCGAAGGTTCAGTAATTGTCGAAAAAGTGCGTGATACCGAATTTAATTTGGGTTACAATGCACTGGATGACAAATTTGAAGATATGATTGCTGCGGGAATTATTGATCCAGCAAAAGTAGTCCGCTCTTCTGTCCAAAATGCCGCTTCGATTGCGGGTATGGTGTTAACAACTGAAGCATTAGTTGTAGAAAAACCTGAGAAGAAACCTGCTGGTGGTGCGCCTGACATGGGTGGCATGGGCGGCATGGGCGGCATGGGCGGCATGGGCGGCATGGGCGGCATGGGTATGATGTAATGCCACCAATGTTTGAGTAATATCGCTACCCAGATCCCCGACTTCTTGAAGAAGTCGGGGATCTAGTCTTTGATTAAGTCTATCGTCTAAATTGTGTAATATGGCGCTCAGGTACTATTTATTTCATCTCAACAAATATGGTAGAAAAAACTTTCGCAGCGGCAACACTGGGTATAAATCCTGATATAGAAGAGAAAGAGGAAGAAGATTACTTTGATTACAACTATGATGAACCAGGTAGTCTTCCCGGAACGATCGATCTACCCTCAGATGCACCACCACCAGATATTGTGTTAATAGATTACTGTGAAGCTTCAGCTACTAGGTTAAAAATTAACACGCCCGAAGAATGTGCTCCTTATTTAGATACTTCTTCTGTTTCTTGGGTAGATGTATTAGGATTAGGTAATCAAGACACATGGTTGGGATTAAGTAAAGTTTTTAATTTACACGCCTTAGTTCTGGAAGATGTAGTTAATGTTCCAGAACGTCCCAAAGTAGATGACTTTGACTCGCAAATAGTCATCATTGCTTGGATGGTAATGCTCAGAGATAACAGTCATGGATTTTATATTGAGCAAGTAAGTTTTGTACTAGGAGAAGACTATTTACTGACGGTACAGGAAGAACCAGAACGAGATTGTTTTGCTAAAGTGCGCGATCGCATTCGTTACAACAAAGGCATCATTCGGCAAAGAAAAGCCGATTATTTAGCTTATGCACTTTTAGATGCAATTATTGATGGTTATTTTCCTGTTTTAGAAGCCTACGGCGAACGCATAGAAGAATTAGAAGATGAAGTAGTAAGTAATCCATCCCGACAAACCTTACAAAAAATCTACAAAATTAGACGAGAATTATTAGCACTACGTCGCGCAATATGGCCCCAAAGAGACGCACTCAACACCCTAATTCGAGATAGTAGTAATCTAATTAGTCCAGAAGTGAGAATCTACTTACGAGACTGTTACGATCACGCAGTACAAGTCATAGATATTGTAGAAACATACCGAGAATTAAGTTCAGGACTCATGGATGTTTATCTCTCCTCCATTAGCAACAAAATGAATGAAATCATGAAATTACTAACCGTAATTTCTACGATCTTTATTCCCTTGACCTTTATTGCTGGAGTCTATGGGATGAACTTTAATCCAGACAAATCACCCTGGAATATGCCGGAGTTAAATTGGTATTGGGGTTATCCAGCTTGCTGGGCTGTAATGATTGCTGTTGCTGCTGCTTTAGTTTACTTCTTCTGGCGCAGGGGTTGGTTCGAGAACTTCTCCGCAGTTAAAGATGATACAGACATAGAAATTAACACTTCAGTTCCTCTACCTCAAATGCAACGAGTTATTCGTGGCAGATAAGGAGGTGGGAAGAGTTGAAGAAGTAGTTAGTTTAATTATTTCCCCATCCC
>NZ_JADEWG010000196.1 GCF_015207735.1 [Phormidium] sp. LEGE 05292 | reverse complement strand
GGGGATGGGGGGAGTTTTGGATTTAGTTGAAATTTTCTCCCCATCTCCCCATCCCCCCTAAGAAGTTAATCTGCGATCGCCCATTTAATCGCCGGACGCGAAGACACCACACCTTTATAAGAAATTCTGGTTAGCGCACCACTAGGAAGGGAAGAAAGATCCATCCGAAAAATCACATTTTTATTGCTAAATCGAAATTTATATACAGGTTCTTCATCAGAAGTAGCTTCTGCCACACAAGAAGCAAACTCCGATTTTAAAGGAGCACTAAATTCCACAAACTTAGCCCCTGAATTAGTTACTCTCGCACCATTAGCAATATTACTAATATCAGCAATTACTGTATGTTCGCCCCCACCTTCATAACTCCGAAAAGAAGTCCAAATTTGCATATTGCTGGGACAATTTCCCGCTCGCTTATTCACATTAATTGTTACATTTGGGCGATTACTTGGAATTGTCGGCACTCCTGTCTGAGAATTTTTTTGAGTAACACCCGGAGTAGCTGTCATAAAAACAGATAAAATACCCAGGATTAAAGTTGAACTTGTTAATTTTTTCATAGTCTTACCTAACTCTTGAGCTATTATTTTGAACTAAGAAACTTGAAAAATAATCTGCAATTAATCAGCAACCGCCCAGCGCACCGCAGGTTGACCAGAAATCACATTTTTAATCATGATTGCTGAAGGAACACCAGGAGTATCTTTAGGTAATTGCACACGGAAATTTACACTTCCATTTTGCAAACGAAAACTGTAAAAATCTAAAGTCACATCTGGAGAAGTAGTTTTACCAACACAGGAAGCAAAATTACTTTTTAACGGTGCAGAAAATTCGGCAAACTTCCTATTTGAACCCACTAAACGAGCGGGACTAGCGATCGCCAAAGTATTAGCGATCGCACTAATCTCAGCACCGCCTTCGTATTGGCGCGTAGAAGTCCAAATACCAATACTTTGCGGGCAATTTCCCGAAGTACGAGTCACCTTAAAACTTTTATTCGGTGAAGTTCTTGGGATCGCTAGCGGTGTAGATTGGCTTTGTGTGAATCCGGGAATTGCCATAAATAGCGTCGCAAATATACCTAAAGTAGTAGTAAATCGAATTAAATTGTGCATAAATTTTTTAACTACCACAGTCACTTAATGATATAGACGGGAAAGATTCAGCTAAGTTTCATTAACATTCAGTTACAAAAATAGTTTATGGTGTCTTCAGCTACAATATGCAACGCCACAGAGATAGAAAATAAGAGTTTATCTAGTACAGCACGGCAGATAATGATTAAGCAGTTGAAAACAGGTAACAGTAGGAGCGGGTTTTGGAGATAAATTGTTGGTTAACAGACAAGGATTATTGCTAAACCCGCTCCTACAAATCAAAAACCTTCTTTCCTTCAGCCTTCTGCCTTCTGGCATTAGAGAATAGCTTTTAGGTATGTGTTCATTGGTCAAGTCTATGAAAACCCGGATTATTGTCTGTGGCTTGAGTTCTGCTGGCTATAAAATATATACATTATTGAAGCAACAAGGAGCATCTGTCATCGGAGTTCATCATCAACCTATTGCCGATGATGACTCAATAATTATTGGAAATTTGCGAGCAGCTTCTACTTTAATTTCTGCTGGAATTCATGAAGCAGATACTTTAGTTTTAGCAGCAAGTGACGAAGCTTTAAATTTAGCCATTCTCACTCAAGCCAGAGTTTTGAATCCCCAAATTCGGATTATTAACCGACTATTTAATACTAGTTTAGGCGATCGCCTCGATAAAATCTTACCCGATCACTTTACCATTAGCGTTGCCGCCTTAGTTGCTCCCGTCTTTGCCTTTGCTGCATTAGGAAATCGTGCCATTGGACAACTGCGCCTCTTCAATCAAACTTGGCCTATTCATGAAGAATTTATCCACGAATTTCACCCTTGGAAAGGTAGGAAATTAAGCGAACTTTGGGACGATCGATCTCGAATGTTAATCTATTATTTACCCGTCAAAGGTCAAATAGATTTAGTTTCCGCAGTAATTTATGGACAAACATTACAAGTTGGCGATCGTCTAATCATCGGCACCCAACCCAGCATCCGCAACCATCGCCAATCCAAAATTCAAAAACTATTTAAACTCCTAACAAACCTCCGCCGATTTCAACAACATGGACAAGCATTAGCCATTGTTTCCCTAATCCTCTTCATCATCCTATTCCTTGCCACCACCACCTACGTTTTAACCAACTTAAAAATTACCATCACCGATGCCTTGTACTTTACCGTCGGCTTGATTACAGGTGCCGGAGGTAACGAAAAAGTCGCAGAAAGCGCCCCAGAAGCTATTAAATTTTTCACTGTAATTATGATGCTAATGGGTGCAGCGATCGTCGGCATATTTTACGCCTTACTCAACGATTTTGTTTTAGGAACTCGCTTAAAACAATTTTGGGATGCTGCCCAAGTTCCCACCAAAAATCACTTCATCATCTGCGGACTTGGTAGTATTGGAATGCAAATAGTTAATCAACTCCATTCCCAAGGACATGAAGTAGTTGTGATTGAAAAAGATCCCAACAATCGGTTTTTAAATACCATTCGTTCCATAGGAGTACCAGTAATTCATGGAGATGCTAGTTTATCCACCAGTTTAAAAGCTGCTAACATCAACAAAGCCAATGCTTTACTAGCTGTAACCAGCAACGATATTACCAACTTAGAAATCGCCTTAAGTGCTAAAGGAATTAATTCCAAACTACCCGTAGTAGTGCGAAACCAAGACCCCCAATTTGCTTCCACAGTTCAGCAAGTCTTTGAATTTGACGCTGTATTTAGTCCCACCGAATTAGCCGCCCCCGCCTTTGCCGCCGCTGCTTTAGGAGGCAGAATTTTAGGCAACGGCATGACAGGAAATACACTTTGGGTTGCCCTCGCCACCACCATCACTTCCGCACATCCTTTTTGCGGCAAGCGAGTCAAAGAAGCAGCTATGACAGCTGATTTTGTCCCTTTATATCTAGAAACTAAAAATCAAACTATTCATGGATGGAATTTATTAGAAACAGCCTTAACTACTGGAGATATTCTCTATTTAACAATGCCTGCCACTGAATTAGAACAACTATGGCGGCAAACTCCATCTCAGCTTATAGCTAGTTAAACCTGCAATCTAGTTTATTAACAAAAAAGCAGCCTTTTATATAGCTGCTGATTTATCTTCACTTACATAGCCTCAACATTTACCGACACACCCTATTGATCCTGTTATTATTACCTTACTAAATCGGTTTAGAGTAGCCAAATTTATTCAATAAAGGGGAAGCTGATGGCTTGGGATTAAAACAAACCTTACCTTACCATCAGCTACTCGTAAGGCATCTATCATCTAGGGGTCGTTATTCCATAATACTTTTTTTATTTGAAAATCCAAGTTATTAAAGTACAAAAAATGTAGTCTAACATTGAAATTCTCCCTTACCTCTAACTTATAAATCAGCTACATTTAATTTTTTAATTATCCAAATAAAACTCCAATAAATATGTTTATTGAGATTTTTTTTCAACAAATCGCTGCTAATCTTATTTTAAAATCATCTGTGTTCTACGAATAGAAATAGTTTCAGATTTTTTTTATTTTGTCAATATCTCTACTGTAACTTCTTTTGAGATTAATCTTTTTCTACTGTAAGTTACAACAATATTGCCTACTACAGAACATCAGCTTGTCAGTAATTTAGTTTCAGTAGGTACAATGGACTAGCCATACTATTTTTATACGACCAGTCCAATACTGTATCTTAGATTACATTTTGCCTTTCTGCATTACTTCCTGGAGGTGATGGCGAATTTCTTGCGCCTGTTGCATATCTAACTCCATCAATTTTTTAAACAATTCCGCACAAGGCTCAGATCCAATTTCTTGGGCATCCTTTATATATGTTTCATAAGCCTTAATCGCTTCCGATTTATTTTGTAATACAGTTAGCAAATCATACTCTAGATTATTGATGACTTGTGAATTGCTATTAACAGCCATAGCTTTTACCTCGACTCGGTTTCAATACCACATTGACTTAGCAAAAACTGTATTTCATCTGTCCAAAAGAGGATAAAAGGATAGTATATTTTCATACTTTCATAATTTCATACTGTTGAGGTTTTTCTATTGCTGCATAACTACTATAAAGTCAGACATAATGTAGTTGCGTAATGCAAGCACTTTCCCAGCCATTAGTCTTATAAACGATATCTATCCCTGTAAGCAAACAGAGAACTGAGCATGACACAATTACTTGAAGAACTAAAACCAGCCCAGCCAAATATCGTCACCGTTTTTCTCCCTTACTACCACAGCAATAAACGTAACGTTCTTCCTTTGGCACTCAATCTTTATCAAAGAGCTTATTTGGAAGGGGAACGTCAAATTATCGGTAGTGACAACATTTCTTTTGTGGCAACTTGGTCTGTCAATAAAAGTATCTTACCAACTGACTTAACTCGTTGTCGGATACAATTTGATAGGAACCCTGAATATAGTTACGAAGTTACGATCGCAAATTTTGAATTCATCAATCATCTAATTGAAGCAATTCTCAACTTTCAACGAGATGGTATTTGCGATTTCTCCAAATCCTTTTATTACAAATTACTGCAAGTGAAACAATCCAATAAATAGGCAGGGGCAGGGGAGCAGGGGAGCAGAGGAGCAGAGGAGCAGAGGAGCAGGGGCAGAAAGTAAAAATTCTCCTTGTCCCCTTGTCCCCCAGTCCCTCTAAAGGCAATGGTGATGCTATTTCAATTTTAAAAATTGACTAAGCGAACTTCTACAAAGGGAGTTATTGCTTGACCTACCCAGAGTCCTTGTAGTATGTCTGGTACTCTTGTTTTCGGGTTTTGAGTTGGGTCATAGCAGCTCGCCACCGAGCTAGAATTACCATACAACAAGCGAACCTTGTAAGTACCAGGCTTAAGAGCTTCAAAATACCAGCCACCGCCTAATTCATCAGAACCTCCGAGTTGAAGCAAATTATTCCGCCAGTAGAGATTGGCATCCAGAAAAAAGGTTACGCTCTCTCCTGGCTGCACTAATGGGCAAGCAAGTTGCTCATAGCTAGCCTCGGTGAGCATATCTCTACCTCCTTTTCGTATTAGAGGTAGCCCATCCGCTCCCGCTATTTCTAAGCCAAGAACAACTTGAGGATCAAAGCGGGTAAAGCGAATGGCAGTTTGCTTTTGGTTCGTAATACGAATGCCAATCTTCACAGGAGCCTCATCACCTAACTGTTTAGTTGGGATAAGCCATACCCGTTCCGGCACCAAAATTTCAAAGCGGATACCATCGACTTCAACTGCATTGCTGTCAGTTGATTCAAAAGATATCAAGTCAGCTACCCTCCCTATTCCGGCATCTCCAGTCGCACTCAATCCTGACGGCATCAGAAAATGCCCAATTTCCGCTCCCAGGACTAAAACCAAAGCCAAACAGAAAAGAAACAAGTTACGCATGAGATTTCCCTCGAACTGGCTATTAATCTAGTCAGTCCTATTCTTTTGCCACAACATGAGAGTGCAACTTTCTGGCGATATATTTAGGCTTGCAATAGCCCATCGGATACTTTTCTTATAGTTCCCTCACTCGAATCGGCAGTGTTTTTTAAATTATTCTTGTTCTAATAGCCAACCAATCTAATATTAATTGATTGACAAGTTCTGGCTTTTCATCATGAGGACAATGACCAGTATTAGGAATGGGAATAAACTTTAAAGTTTGCCCATTTTTACTCAATTGCTCATAAATTCCTGCCCCTTTAATTGGTGTCCAAGGGTCTTTTTCGCCCCAAAGCACTAACAAAGGATGCTGAACTTTTGGCAACAATTCAACTGGACTTGGGCCAGGAGGTGCAGTCAAAATTGAAGCAAAAACTTTTTGGGCACCCACATCACAAGAAGGTTCATAAAGCATCTCAACTAATTCATCTGTAACAGCATCAGCGTTAATATAAACCTGCTTTAAAGTGTTGCGAATGCGGTGTTTTTGGCGAATCATATTAAATATGAACGGGCCAAAAGCGGGCGAACTTACTAACTTAGTAAAAGTTCCCATGATGAACCGCAAAGGCAGATTTAATTCATCTGGGCGATGATTTAATCCTCCCGCACAGTTAATTAAAACAGCACCCGCAGCAATTTCGGGATGATTTGCTACTACCATTAAGCTGAGCAAAGCCCCGATCGAATTACCCACAAATATGGTAGGTTCCTGAATGTGCGAAGCGTGGAAATCCTTAACTAAATCTTGCCAAAGTTCCAAACTGTAGTTCAGTGCTGGCTTATCTGAACCACCAAACCCCAATATATCTAAAGCAAAAACTCGATAACCACCTGCGGCTAACGCGGGAATATTTTGTCGCCAATGTCCAATAGAAGCGCCAAAACCATGCAACAGTAATAGCGGACGACCGCTACCCATTACGGTGTATTGGATTTTGTAGCCTTGCCAATGCCAGGTGAGTTTTTCTAACTGGCTGGCTTTCCTTAACTGCTGAGTTGTCACAGGGTCTTTATGAAGTTTCGTAAAGTATTATCTCTTATATGATATTATGTCGAGATTTGCAGGGATTATATTTAGGAACATTTACTTAAGGAATTAAGCTCAAACAGTTTTGTCTGAGGGTGGCAGAGGAGAGTCATGAATCAAGGTTTTTTAACTTTACTAGGCAGGTTGGTTTTTGCTTCTGCCAGTTTGGTAATTATCCAAACAGCCGCTAATGCACAAGAAAGTCGGTTGTCAGCAGTTAGTGGTCAAATTGCAGAGAAAAGTAACCAAGAACAACGGATTAGTCAAAATCCGGCAGCATATCAATTAA
The DNA here is from genome assembly GCF_015207735.1 of [Phormidium] sp. LEGE 05292. Taxonomy (GTDB): domain Bacteria; phylum Cyanobacteriota; class Cyanobacteriia; order Cyanobacteriales; family Aerosakkonemataceae; genus Floridanema. The sequence continues at coordinate 3,238 of NZ_JADEWG010000196.1, read as the reverse complement.
TTTTAGCCCAAAAACCCACGAGAAGACAAAGGGTAATCAATAACAACGCCCCAGTTCCCGAAGCGGTTAGCAATGCAGTAATTCAAAATTTGTCCCAACAGACGGGAATTGAAGCTTCTGCTTTAAAAATTGTGGCAGCAGAACAGCAAACTTGGGCAAATGGTTGTTTGGGAATTAGTAGCCCTGGGGTTCCTTGCGCGGAAGGAAAAGTTCCCGGTTGGGAAGTTGTAGTGGGGAGTGCGACGCAACGCTGGGTTTATCGCAGTAATATGTCTGGTTCTTTGGTGAAGTTGGATGCCATTGCGACTCAGAATTTTGCCAATCGTCCCGCTACGTCTACCGAAACTGCTGAGTCAGCGGCTACATCAACGCCAGCGCAAACTACTCCAACTACCCGCACATCTCAAGGAACTGCAACCCGCACGCAACGGCAAACTACTACTAACGTGCGTCGTCAGACTGCTGCGCCAACAGAAGGGCAAACAACTACTAGCGCCAGTCGTCAAACTACTCAAACTACTACGCAAATCAGTACTCCTCAAAGAACTGTCACCCGTACCCAAAGGCAATCTACTACTACGATGAGTCGGCAAACTCCAGCAAAAGGTACAGGAGAATTTACCCTGGCAATTTGGCAACCTGCGGCTAATTTATCAGAAGTAGTTGCCCGGATTTCAGCTATGTCGAAAGACAGCAATTATGCTAGGGAAAGATATATCGGAGATTACCGCTACCAAGTAAATCAAAGAGCGAAGTTTGTTGGGGGAGTAAATCCAGGCGATCGCATTGTCGTTCGCTTGTATAATTATCAGAATCGCTTGATAGGATTTACCGAATTTGAAGTCCTACCCCAAAAATCTTCAGTTAACATTATTCTCGGCAATCGTCCCATAGTTTCGCGCATCGTCCGCACTGTTTACGGCGTAGATGTTGACGAAAATGCCGCCATTGACGCAGGTGCAACTACTTACGATTTCTACACCAATATTACTGGCCCAACACCAAGTCAAGAAACTGTAGTTTTCCTCAGAGATACCCAAGGAATCGATCAAACTTGGTATCAAGTTGCAGGATTACCAGTACCACCAGAAACCGGAGCTTTTTCCAGTGCAGTTAGAGCAATGGAAGCTCAACAAATCACTATTTTTCCCGCAGATTTACCCCCAGTTCTTACTGCTGTTCCCGGTTCACAAAAACCAGTTGTGAATGTAGCTGCTAACAACCAATCTACTTTTAATTTAAATTCACAAACCGCAGCTAGTTCAACTCAATCCACAACTGCCACAACTTCCCCAACTACCGAACAAACTCGCGTTAATACTCAATCAACTAACACGGAAGTTCAAGCCAGTTTTCCCGATGTACCCACAAATTACTGGGCAAGAAATTTTATTGGCAGATTGGCAGAAAAAGGAGTCATTCAAGGTTATCCCGATGGTTTATATCGCCCGACAGCATCTTTAACTAGGGCAGAGTTTGCCATCATTATTACTGGCGCTTTTAATCAAGACAAAGAGCGAGAAGTAGTTGCATTCAAGGATGTTGCTACTAATTTTTGGGCATATCCAGCAATTCGAGAAGCTTACGAAATGGGCTTTTTAGATGCTGATAGTCGGGGGAATTTTCGCCCAGATGAAAAGATTACTCGCTTAGATGTTTTGGTAGCTTTAGCTAAAGGATTGAATTATGCTCCTACTGTGGCTACTGAAAGAACTTTGCGTGTCTACACCGATGGTGCTAGTATTCCGAAGAGCGATCGTACTTTAGTCGCCGCAGTCACAGAACGAAATATAGTGGTAAATTACCCTTATGTTCGCACTTTAAATCCCCAACGAGCAGCAACAAGAGCCGAAGTCGCAGCATTAATTTATCGCGCCTTAGTAAGTACCGGAGAAGTCGCTGATATTTCTTCACCTTATGTAGTTAGCGAAACTACTATCCAAAGAAGACAAACTACTCCTACCAGAAAACCAACTAATAACAATAGTGGCAGACAAACTCAGTCTCTAAGACATTCAAATACTAGTCATTCTGGTAATACTTCTAGCACCAGGCGCACTACTACGGTAGAAACTTCTAATACTAATAGAACTAGACGTACCCCAACAGTAAAACGTTCTACCAACAGTTCAACTAGTAGCAATTCCTCTGGTAACAGCGGCTCTTAAAGTCAAATTGTAGAGGCGTTTCATGAAACGTCTCTACAGTAAATTAAACAGGGGTAATTAACTAAGATGTGAGATTACAATTGTTGTTTTAATTCATAGCTTTTTTCGCGACTAAGAGCTACTTTTACTTCTATTTGTTGCTTATCATCCCGGAAAATAAGCACATTATTTTCACCCAATTTACTAACTTCTACCTGCGGATTTACCATCTGAAATTTTTGATAAATTATTTCCGGTAAAGCTAAACGAATCACCACATCTTTTTGTGATTGTGGGTAAACATATAATTGTTGTTTGAGGTTATCTAACTCTAACTTAGATGGTGTAGTGTTACGTTCTTGCGGTGAATCAGGTTTTTGCCAATAAAGAGTAATTCCTCTAATATCAGAATTAAAAATGATAAACTTTTCATCAAAACGTTGTGCTTCCCAATCAATTTCTCGCACATCACCATTAGGGGGAAGTAATCGCTGTTTCCAAGTGATTTCTTTGCTATTGAGATTAGTAAACCATTGTTTGATAATAGCAAAATTATCCGCATTTTCCGGGTTATTGCTACCTTGTTCCCAAATAATTGTAGACATAATTACTCCTTTTTTTAATTCATTATAAATAAAATAAAAAGTTAAATTTTTTACCCTTTTACATTAAGGTCAAGGCAAGGAATTTCTAGAGGGTTAGTGAATATGAGCATTTATAGCAGAAGGTAGAAATTTAAACGCAGAACAGCCGAAACTCAGAAAACCCCAAAAAACAAACAGCGCCCCCATGAAAGAGAGCGCTGTTTGTTAACTATTGACCTGATTAGCCATTGATTGCAGGAGCGCTCAAAGCAACAGGAGCAACTTCAGCAGAAGCCAAGTCGAGAGGGAAGTTGTGAGCGTTACGCTCGTGCATTACTTCCATACCCAAACCAGCACGGTTGATTACGTCTGCCCAAGTTCCAATTGTCCGACCTTGTGAGTCAATTACAGATTGGTTGAAGTTGAAACCGTTGAGGTTGAAAGCCATTGTGCTCACACCCAGAGCGGTGAACCAGATTCCCACTACAGGCCATGCACCTAAGAAGA
>NZ_JADEWG010000195.1 GCF_015207735.1 [Phormidium] sp. LEGE 05292 | reverse complement strand
CCCTTGTCCCCTTGTCCCCCCGTCCCCTTGTCTCCCCTGCCTTCTTTTATTGCCGATCGTCCTGTAAAATAATTGAGTAACCTTCCCTACCGCGCTTAGTGTTGTTGCTGCTAAACAAGTAAAGACTATGCTGATTGCACTTTTGTATCTGATTTTGGGTGGAGCTTATTTGCTGGTAGTTCCTTTACTGCTGTTTTTCTATATGCAAAAACGCTGGTACACTTGCGGCTCTTTTGAGCGCGGTTTTATGTACTTTCTGGTGTTTTTCTTTTTTCCCGGATTGTTGGTACTCGCGCCGTTCTTGAATTACCGACCGAAGCGGCGACAAGTTGAAGCATAAAATTTACTATCGGTCAACCCTAAATGCGTCGGATTGACATTATTTACGTAGGCTTGGGAATTTTCCTGGCTGGTGGCTTAGTTTTCCTACTGCTACAATTGGTAGGTTTAGACAGTCAGCAGGCGGGGATTTGGAGTCAGGCTGTGCTGGTTTTTGGGTTAATTGGTTGGTTGCTGACTTATTTGTTTCGGGCTGGCACCAAGCAAATGACTTACAATCAGCAATTGAAAGATTATGAGGAGGCGGTTTTGCAAAAGCGCCTCGAAGAAATGACTCCTGAAGAATTAGAAAAGCTCCAGGCAGAAATTGAAGAAGAAAAAAAATAGTTTGCTTAGTGGTTAGTAGTTGTTTAGTTAATCTTCATGATTAACTAGTAGGCAACAGCTAACCGCTATTAATTAAATTTTTGATTATTACTTTTGAGAAAATGACATCTATTTCCGATCGCTTTCAGTCTTTACGTTCACAATCCCAATGCGCTTTAGTTCCGTTTATTACAGCTGGCGATCCGGATTTACAAACGACTGCGGAAGCGTTAAAAGTTCTCGATCGCAATGGTGCTGATATTATAGAATTGGGTGTACCTTATTCCGATCCTTTAGCTGATGGGCCAGTAATTCAAGCAGCAGCAACTAGAGCATTACAAAAAGGAACAAAGTTGGATGACGTACTCAAAATGTTAACCAATGTCATCCCAGAATTAACCGCGCCAATTGTGCTATTTACCTACTACAATCAGATTATTCATCGAGGAATCGAAAATTTTCTACAGCAGCTTTCTCAAGTCGGAGTAAAAGGTTTAGTTGTACCTGATTTACCTTTAGAAGAAGCAGAAAGTTTACTTAAACCTGCGAGTGAATTGGGAATTGAGGTAGTTTTATTAGTAGCGCCAACCAGTTCTCCAGAAAGGATTAAAGCGATCGCGCAAAAGTCACAAGGTTTTATTTATTTGGTGAGTGTAACAGGCGTTACTGGAATGCGATCGGGATTAGAATCACGAGTGGCAGATTTACTCCAACAAATGCGCCAAACTACTGATAAACCTATAGGTGTAGGTTTTGGCATCTCTGCGCCAGAACACGCCAAACAAGTTAAAGATTGGGGTGCAGATGCCGCTATTGTAGGCAGTGCTTTTGTTAAGCGTTTGGCAGATGGTACACCAGCAGCGGGATTAACAGCAATTGGAGAATTTTGTCAGAATTTAAAACAAGCGATCGCTTAATTCTCTTACGTGACTATGAAAAAGTTAGTTTCTCGATACCTACTATTATGTGGGTTGATATTGCTGTTTTTCTGTATTCCAGTTAACTTAATTTGTCCATCTGCGATCGCAGTTCTCCGCGAATATCAAGAAGCACCCGGAGTAACTCGATATCAATCCCAACATTCACTCCGAGATGCTACAGGTTACGCTTGGCAAATAATACTTTTTAAACAATTTCCACCCGATCGATCGCCCCAATTTATTCTCCGGTTAGTAGGATTTCCCGGTATAGTGGATATCGCCCATCCCCAACCGTTAGAAATTACCACTAGCAGTAGTAAATTACTCACAGCGACAGATTTGTTTGCTACAGAATCTCCCGCGCCTAATGTTGCTCAGTATAACGTTACTGATGTAATTACTCAACTACCTCAAAATAGCTTTTTAAACCTCTCTATCCCTCTATTAGAAAACAAAAATATTACTCTAAAAATTCCGCCTTCTATAATTATTGAATGGCAATGGTTAGCAACTAAAATAGAGTAAAAATTAAATTATTTTTTAAATAAAATTTAGACAAAACCCAGCCAAAAATATCTGTAGCAACAAAAAATATTGGTAAAATCTGCTAAAATTGTATGTAGAAAATTAAAGAAATAAAATATATTAAATAAGCAAAAAACTTCGATTTTATAGCTATTTGGCGCGATGTCGGAGAATTATTCAAATAATTAAGCTCTCAGTCAACCGTCTCCTAAAATCCTATTTGTCACAGTGAATAAGAGGAATTGTCCTAGAAATAAAACTTTCTTACCTAGCGAGTTAAGAGGTGAAATAAAAACTTAAATAGTAAAGTTTTGCTAAAAAACGGAAGTGAAAGTATAAAATTTTTTAAAATAGAATCGATAAATAGAAACCAATACAGAGAATTTACTGGCAGATCATGTTAGATACTAAAGATTGCTTGGAAAACAAATGCCCGATTCAGTTTACCCTAGACTTGATCGGCAATAAGTGGTCTATCTTAATTTTGCGAGAACTGTTCTTAGGCGATCGCCGCACCCACCAGTTTCTAGATGCCTTACCAGGGATTAGCAGTAAAACATTAACTATTCGACTGCGAGAACTGGAAGCACACGGTTTAGTGGAACGCCAAGTCTATCCAGAGATTCCCCCTCGTGTAGAATACTCTCTGACAGAAAAAGGCAGAGCAATTCAACCAGTAATGAGTGCCTTATATCATGTAGGACAACAGTGGCTACAAGAAGGTGCTTGTGTTTGTCCGTTGGAAAAAACCATATTCACTGAACTGGAAAAAGCCAGTTAATAAGAGTTTTAAACAAAGTTAGCCAATAAATATTGATAATAATTCACAATAAATTTGTGGATTATATTAACCTGCAAACTTGCAACTAAGCAGCCCCAGCTACTTGTACAACGTGCTACACAAATACATACTTTTCTACAAACCATACAACGTCTTGTGCCAGTTTACAGACGAAAACCAAAATCCTGACAAAACTAGGCAAACCCTGAAAGACTATATTTCCATTCCCGAAATCTATCCAGTAGGTCGTTTAGACCAAGACAGCGAAGGGCTACTACTATTAACAAATGATGGTAAATTACAACATTTTTTGAGCGATCGCCGCTACAAACATCCCCGCACCTACTGGGTACAAGTAGAAAGAATCCCAGAACAAACCGCCCTCAACCAACTCCGCCAAGGAGTAAAAATCCAAGACTACCAAACCAGACCAGCATTAGTAAAACTTTTGCCCACCGAACCAACATTACCACCCCGCGATCCGCCAATTCGGTTTCGCAAAAACGTACCCACCGCTTGGTTAGAGATGACACTCACCGAAGGTAGAAATCGACAAGTCCGAAGAATGACAGCAGCAGTGGGATATCCTACCTTAAGATTAGTGAGAGTAGCAATTGCCCATCTCCGTTTGGAAGGTTTAACACCAGGAGAGTGGCGAGACTTAACTACAGAAGAACTAAAACCCTTATTGAGTCTGAACAAAGTAAATTAACGTCTACCCAAATCTAAATTTTTTGTTTAAATTTTTAGAGAAATTTCAGCAGCAATCCCCATCAATTACAATTCAAAATGCAACAATGGGAAAAGAGAATTGGGAAATGTTTATCAGTTAGCATTAACTCAGAGCTATAAATAAACTAAAATTCTCTAACTCTACTTGTTTACTCTAGTGCCTTCTACCTTCTGCCTTTGAGCCTTATTGCACTAGCGATTTTCTCCAAACTTTAGCCCCACTAACCCTGTTAGCTTTTCTATCCATCCTCGAAATTGAGGAAATCCTCAAATGCTGATCTGTCCACAATGTCAATTTGAAAACCCTGTCACCAATAAATTTTGCCAGCAATGTGGTGCCTCCCTCACCCACAAAGCTTGTTTCGAGTGTGGCGCACAAGTTAGTTACAGTGCCAAAGAATGCCCCCAATGTGGGGCATTTACCGGAACAGTTTGGCAAGCAATCATTTCACCTCGCACTGTGACTCAAGCGAAAGTTTCTCAGATTCAGGAACCAGGCAAAACAGCCAATTCCGAACTGATAGCGGCTTCTTCATCCGAGAAACTGGGCTTAGAACAGCCTGATATACTTACTGAAACTGAACCAGTTAAAACTGAAATTCACGTAAGCTGGGAAGAAGAACTGGCAGACCACTCACCAGACAACAATTCAGCAAAATCAATATCGGAATTCTCTCCAGAGGTATATTTAGACCAACAGCAACGCTACCTACTCTTAGAACCACTAGCGTCAGAAATTACAGAAGAAGTTAAGGTAAAAGTCTTAGATTGTCAGCCTTTGCAAGCTTCACCTATAGAAGTTTTCATTCTTCAGGAAAGTCAGGGACTAGAAATAGGGAAAGAACCAGACGGTAAGAATATTATCGATTTTTGGGAAACTGTGCCGGAAATTGCTCAAGCTTATTTGAGACTGAAAGCAGAGTTTGAGCCGATCGTACCCACAATCCACGATGCTTGGGTAGAGAACGATCGCCAAATCCTCCTGATAGAAGATCGATCGCATTGGCCTAGTTTAGTAGACCTGTGGAAAGACCATCAAATTCCCCAAATTCATTTGTTACAGATATTGCACGAAATGTCATCCCTGTGGTTAGCGACTGAACCCTGGCATTGTCGGCAAAGTTTATTAGAATTAAGCAATTTACGAATAGATGAAGACCAATCTCTAGGAATTGTGCGCTTATACAAAGAGCCACCAGATATTAATCTGAAATTGTCAACTTTAGGACAAGTTTGGGAAAATTTATTCGATCATACTGGTCGCACTTTATTGGGTTCGATCGGTGTATTAATTAATGACCTGAAGCTAGAAACTATTTCGACGATTGAAGAATTGCGATTCCGTCTGCAAGAAATCGCCGACGAACTGCAAAGCGAATCAGTACCATCTGTGACAAACGCACCAGAAGCGATCGCACCTAACAACAATCAAACTATTTCTCCATCCTCAGTAGCCGCCTCCGTAATTAAAGAACAGATGAATCCTTACTCCCTAGCCAATGAGAGTAACGATGATATGCCCACAGTGGTTTTACCCATGCAGCTGCTAAGTTTGGAAGATGTAGGTCGTACCGACGTAGGTCGGCAAAGACGGCATAACGAAGACTACTTCGGAGTTCAAACTAAACTTACCAAAGTCGAAAATCCGATCGGGCGCAACATGGAAGCCCGGGGCTTATATATCCTCTGCGATGGCATGGGGGGACACGCTGGAGGAGAAATCGCTAGCGCCCTAGCCGTGAAAACCCTAATCGAATACTTTCATCAACACTGGAACGAAGAATTACCAGACGAAGACTGTATTCGCCAAGGAGTCTTGAAAGCCAACCAAGCCATCTACGATATTAATCAACAAGACTCCCGTTCCGGTAGTGGACGCATGGGCACTACTTTAGTTATGGTCTTAATTCAAGAAACTGAAGTCGCCGTTGCCCATGTGGGAGACTCCCGCTTATATAGCCTCAGCCGTAGACAAGGCATCGAACAAATTACCGTAGATCACGAAGTCGGACAACGGGAAATTAAACGGGGAGTAGACCCAGAAATAGCCTATTCTCGTCCCGACGCTTACCAACTTACCCAAGCATTAGGGCCACGTAATGAGCATTTTGTCGATCCCGATATCGAATTCTTTGAGTTAAATGAAGATACTCTGCTTCTGTTATGCTCTGATGGTCTGTCGGATAACGACTTGATCGAAAACCATTGGCAAACTCACCTCCAACCTTACCTAAGTTCCCGCAGCAATTTGGAACAAAGTGTCAATGATTTAATTGAACTGGCTAACCAGTACAATGGGCATGACAACATTACAGCCATCTTGATTCGGGCGAAAGTGCGACCAGATTTAGATCAAGCTAGAGTTGGCAATAGTTAATGGCGATCGTCGAGGGTTTTGTTATTCACCGAGGTTAAATGAATAATGACATCTCCTGGGGTGGTCAAACTGACCCTCTTACATCCAAAAAATTCGGCTCCCCTAGAAGAGTGGCGATTTGAGAAAGAATCTATCATTCGCATCGGGCGCTCTCCAGAAAACAACGTCGTGTTGAGTGATAGCCGAGTTTCCCGCCACCATCTAGAATTGCGGTTGGTGGAAATTTCTGCATCCAGAATTAACAACTGTTTAGTCTCTACGGCTTGGCGATTAATTAATTTGGGTACGAACGGCACATTTTTAGATGGAATTTTAGTCTCCCAAGCTTGGCTGAGAAATGGTTCACTAATTCAGTTGGCTCAAGGAGGGCCAAAACTCAAGTTTACCTTTCAAACTACCTATGCTCAACCTTTCGTTGCTACACCCCCAAAAGTTGTTACACCCCCAAAGAACAGCTGCTCTCATACGGGAAATCCCCCAAATAATGTTTTTTGTATCCACTGCGGTCAACCATTGCGCGTCGAACGTCAGATCCGCCAATATCAGGTGTTACAGACTTTAGGACAGGGGGGAATGGGTACCACTTATTTAGCTTGGGTACCGCAAATTCCTGGAAAAAAGGCAGGTGGGTTGTTGGTGCTCAAAGAAATGAATGCGGACATGGCAGAAATCGCCAAAGCCCAAGAATTGTTTGAAAGGGAAGCCAGGACTCTGAAAAACTTAAATCATCCGGGAATTCCCCAATTTTACGATTTCTTTGTCGAGGCGGGGAAAAAGTATTTGGCGATGGAATTAATTCATGGTCAAGATTTGGAAAAGCGAGTTTACAATACAGGGCCAGTTTTACCGAATCAAGCGATCGACTGGATGATTCAAACCTGTAAAGTGTTGGATTACATCCACGAACAAGACCCACCACTGATTCATCGCGACATTAAACCAGCAAATTTACTGGTGCGTTCGCGAGACAATCAAATAGTAGTCCTCGACTTCGGCGCAGTTAAAGAAATTGGCACACCCTTGGGTACGCGCATTGGTGCAGAAGGTTTCAGCGCCCCCGAACAAGACCGAGGTCAACCTGTAACGCAATCTGACATTTACGCCGTCGGTGCTACCCTAATTTTTCTACTGACTGGCGAAAGTCCCCGCAAGTATTATCAACAGCAGGGGCGAATATATTACTTTTCCTTGGAAAATGTGCCGACAATTACTCCAAAAGTGCGACGGGTGATTGAAAAAGCCACCCAACCGCATCTCAGAGAAAGATATCAGTCTGCTCAGGAATTAGCGATCGCTCTTGCAGGTTGTCTGTAAAAAAATTTTGGCTGTTCAACTGAAAAACAAATCTTATTTTTGCCAAAACTTTTACTTATATCAATTCTCTAAAATTTGGCTCCAAGAGCGATCGCCACGTCGCCGCATCAATCATCTGTAGCCAACTTCCAGAGAAATGATATTATTCATCGTCCCAGGCTTCCACTTCCAGCAAATCCTGAACCGGATCTTGCATTGAAAAGCCAAAATCGATCAACTCTTTTTTCCAAAAAGCCCATTGATCCCCATACAGTAGGGCTATTTTCCAAATACTATCGCTAGGCTTGATCAAGTTAGATGCTATGAGAGATCCTACTTGACGTTGCAACTTCACCATTGGGTGAATAACTTGCTGAGTCATACACTCCATTAAATTTGATTTATTTTAGGAAATATTCTGAACAAGAATCGCTTACCCTCTTTTTGCTGTATTTGTGCGTTTAGTCTTGTGCAATCGGGAAGCGCCCTTCTAAAATTGAATCTTAGCACAATCAACTGCTACTAGTCCATTTTACCTAAAAATTATCTGTTAGTTTAACACTTAGCAAAACCCCTATTTGTAGAGTGTATTACCCAATTACTCAGCCACCATCCCCCATATTTAGTATTTATACCTAATTCAGTGTTCTAATGATTAGAACTACTTATGTAAGCTGGGTTGAGCGATCGAACTTCATGAGAAAATTCTTCATCAATCAACCCAAAACCTCAACTAAGAAGAAGTCAACGCCGCCTTCGCCGAAGAATGCAACATCAAACCATACTCCAAACCTTCCACCACTGCTTGATAAGAAGCCTCCAAAATATTTGTCGAAACTCCCACCGTCATCCAGCGCTGCAAACCATTACTAGACTCAATCAACACCCGCGTTTTCGCCGCAGTACCCGTATTCCCATCCAGAATTCTCACCTTATAATCAGTTAACTCAAAATCAGCGATTACCGGGTAAAACTTCACCAAAGCTTTCCTTAAAGCCGCATCCAACGCCGCCACAGGCCCATTACCTTCCGCAGCCTCCAAAATATCCTGATTATTCACCGAAACCTTAATTGTTGCTAAAGCGTAAGGCACACAACTCGAATCAGTATCGCAGGCAACAATATCACAATGAACTTGAAAACCTTTCAGTTCAAAAAACTTCTGGCGTTGTCCCAAAGCCTCCCGCATCAGCAACTCAAAACTAGCCTCAGCCGCCTCAAACTGATAACCTTGGTTTTCCAGAACCTTCAAACGTTCCAAAATTTGCCGACAAGCCGGATTTTGCTTATCCAACTCAATCCCAAAAGTCCGGGCTTTAGCCAACACATTACTTAAACCCGCCTGGTCAGAAATCACAATCCGCCGCCGATTTCCCACCTCTTCTGGTTGAATATGTTCATAAGTTAAAGGATTTCGTTCCACCGCACTCACATGAATTCCGCCTTTATGTGCAAACGCTGACAAACCTACAAAAGGCGCGTGTTCATCAGGTGCTAAATTCGCAACTTCACTCACAAAACGGCTCACTTGAGTCAGTTTTCCCAAATTTTCCTCTGGAATACACTCATAATCCAACTTCAACTGTAAATTGGGGATCAAAGAACAAAGATTCGCATTGCCACAGCGTTCCCCATAACCATTCATCGTCCCCTGTACCATTCTCACCCCAGCTAACACCCCAGCCAAAGCATTAGCCACTGCGGTATCAGAATCATTGTGAGTGTGAATGCCCATTTGGGGAAAATCGCCTTCCAGTTCCGGTAAAGCTGCCACCACTTCCCGAATATTGGCACTAATTTCAGATGGAAGCGTACCGCCATTAGTGTCACAGAAAACCAGCCATTCCGCACCAGCAACCACAGCCGTTTTCAAAGTCTGCAAAGCATACTCTCGATTATGCTTATAGCCATCAAACCAGTGTTCGGCATCGTAAATTACTCGCCGTCCCTGACTGCGGAGATACTCGATCGTATCTCGAATCATCGCCAAATTTTCTTCTAAACTGGTCTTTAGGCTCTCTGTAACGTGCAAATCCCATGATTTGCCGAAAATTGTCACCCAGCGAGTCCCAGCCGCCAAAATCGCTTGCAGCAGCGAATCTTCCGCCGCAGTTGTTCCCGGTCGGCGCGTCGAACAAAAAGCCGTCACTTCCGCTTGTCTGAGGGGTTGTTCCTGAAGTTTCCAGAAAAATTGCACATCCTTAGGATTAGCACCAGGCCACCCACCTTCGATAAACGGAACTCCCAACTCATCTAACTGATGAGCAATTCGCAGTTTATCTTCTAAAGACAAACAAAGCCCTTCGCGTTGAGCACCATCTCGCAGAGTAGTATCGTAAATCCAAATCTGATTTGATGTATTACGGGTCATGGAAAAGAATCAAATAAGAAAGAAAGGGTTTTTGAATTGAAAAAGGTAAAGGGAAAAGGATTTTCCGGCACTTTTACCCCTTCACCTTTGCCCTTTTCCCAGACTCAGAGCCAGAAGTTTCTTTGAGGGGTAAATTCTTACCTAACAATTAGCCTACATCTGTATCTATAGAAAAGGGTAAGCCCTGTTATGTCCTGTCATGTAAAGAAGTGCAAAAATATTCATAAAGCGATCGGGGTAATATCTATGCCAAAAGTAACTGCCCAAGGAAAGACATTTGAATGCGCTTCGGGCGCAAATTTACGGAAAGTTTTACTGGAAAATGGCATTCCTCTGTACAATGGTCAAGCTGCCATGATGAACTGTCGTGGTCTCGGCACTTGTGGCACTTGCGCCGTCAAAGTAGAAGGGAATGTGTCAGAAGCCAGCTGGCGAGAAAAAGCCCGTCTTGGTCTTCCTCCCCATTCTCCCAGTAAAAACTTGCGGTTGGCTTGTCAAACTAAAGTTTTAGGAGATGTCCAAGTAACTAAGTTTGACGGGATGTGGGGACAGGGAGATCAAACTGTTTGGACTCCACAAGCATAAGTTGGGGACTGGGGACTGGGAAGAAGAGATAGGGAGGTAGGGAGGTAGGGGG
>NZ_JADEWG010000194.1 GCF_015207735.1 [Phormidium] sp. LEGE 05292 | reverse complement strand
GGGTAGGTGTTAGGGGTTGGGGAAATTCTTCTTCCCTACACCCTAACACTTGACCCCTATCCCCGAAGGGACTGTCTATGAACTTCTCATTCGTTAATTCTTTCCGGTTGAGGTAGCCTCGTGCTAGGGAAACACCGCCAATGTGCAATTCTCCAGGGACTCCGATTGGTACTGGCTGGAGAGATCGATCGAGGATATAGATTTGGCTGTTGGCTATGGGGCGACCGATCGGTGGCAGTAAAGGCCAATTTTCTGCTGTTTGATTTAGGGTATAACTGGTAACTACGTGACTTTCCGAAGGCCCATAATGATTGTGCAAAGTACAGTTACTTAGCTGATTCAACCACTGGGTAATTGCTGGTGTCATCTGTAACTGTTCCCCTGCGGTGATGATTTCTTTCAGCTGCACCGTTGATGTCCGATCGATCGCTACCTCTGCTAGCTGTTGTAAGCCGACAAAGGGGAGAAACAGTCTCTCTACTGCTTGTGCTTCGAGTAAATCTAATAAAGCTTTTGGCTCTCGACGTAATTGTTCGCTAATCAACAGCAATGTGCCACCATCACACCAAGTTGAGAACATTTCTTGGCAGGAAACATCAAAGCTAATCGGGGCAAATTGTAGGGTTTTTGCTCCCGGAGAAATGTTGCTTTGTTGCAGTTGCCAAAGGATCAGATTGACCAAGGGTAGATGATTCATGGCTACGCCTTTGGGTTGTCCTGTGGAACCGGAGGTATAAATTACATAAGCTAAGTTTTCTGGTTGGACATCACAAATCAGATTCTCCCCACTGCACTCTTGAATCATTGCCCAGTCAGTATCCAAGCAAACTAAGTGTGTGGGTTGTGTAGGTAGAGACGTTGTATACAACGTCTCTACGAATTGTTGTTGTGTCAGCAGTACTCTAACTTGTGAGTCATCAAGCATAAAGCTTAGACGCTCAGAAGGATATTCTGGATCGAGCGGAACATAAGCGCCACCTGCTTTGAGAATTCCCAACACTCCCACAAGCATTTCGATCGATCTTTCTACACAAATCCCGACGGGCACATCTGCACCGACACCTAATGAGCGCAAATAATGTGCTAACTGATTGGCTTTTGCATTCAATTGGGAGTAAGTTAATTGTTGATTCTCAAATACTACGGCTATAGCATCTGGTGTTTTCTCCACCTGTTGTTCAAATAACTGATGCAGACAGAAAGAAGGTGTTAGGTGATAGGGGTTGGGTGTTAGGGAATGATTTTCTTCCCTATCCCCTATCCCCCTACCCAGTTCCCCTCCATGTGTTTGTGTATTGTTCCATTCAATTAACAGTTGATGTTGTTCTGCTGCCGTTAACATTGGTAGTTGAGAAATTGCTTGCTTGGGATTGGCGACAATACCTTCAAGTAAGGTGACAAAATGACCCAACATCCGGCTGATTGCGCTATCATCAAACCGATCGCGATCGTAGAGAACCTTTATTAATAACTGTTCTCCGGGTCCGACTAAAATAGTCAATGGATAATTTGTTTGTTCGATCGTTCGGAAATTAGAAAACGAAAAACTATAATTTTCTTCTACGAGTTCACTATCCACTGGATAATTCTCGAACACCAAAATACTCTCAAACAAAGCCGTCCCTCTAGGAACATTACTTAATCCCTGAATTTCCACCAATGAACTATAGGAAAATTGCTCCGACTCCACCAATTGAGCTTGCAAATCCTTTAACAAACCCAGCAATTCTGTCTGCTCGCCCAATTGGACGCGCATCGGTAAAGTGTTGATAAACAACCCTACCATCGACTCTACACCAGCCAGCGTCGCCGGACGACCAGAAACAGTCGCACCAAACACCACATCAGTTTCTTGAGAATAGCGGGATAGCAACAGCGCCCAAGTTGTCTGCACTAAATTATTCAGTGTTAATTGATTTTCTCGGACAAAAGATACCGCCTTTTCTGTTGCTGATACACTTAACCCAATTTGTTGTTCCTTGTAACTGCGCGAGCCTTTTTCCCGGTTTAATAAAGGTTTATCCACCATCAACGGAGTTGGGGCACTAAAACCTTGCAGTTTTTTGCGCCAAAATTCTTCTGCTAACTTTTGTTCTTGTTGTTGTAGCCAAGCTATGTAGTGACGGTAGTTCAGTGCGGGTTGATAATCTAAACTTTTACCTTGAGAAATTGCTTGGTAACAATTCAACAAGTCTTGAAATACTAATGGTAAAGACCAGCCATCCATTAATATATGATGAAAATTCCAGACAAATTGAAAAGTATTTTCTGAGGATTGAATCAGATATAGACGCAGCAATGGTGCTATGCCAAAATCGAAACCCTGTTGCCGTTTTGAATCAATAAACAGTTGTAATTGCTGTTGCTGTTCTGATACAGATAATTCCCGCCAGTCCAATCTTTCGATTTTCACTTCTATTTGTCGATACAACACTTGCACTGGTTGTTCTAAAGATTCCCAAACAAAAGCTGTGCGGAAAATGGAATGATGCGCCACTAATTGTTGCCAAGCTTGCTCAAACGCCGACACATTTAAGTCTCCGGTTAAAGTGCAAGTTGTCTGCTCAATATATACACCAGAGTCAGGCGCATATAAACTTTCAAACAACATCCCCTGTTGCATTGGCGATAAGGGATAAATATCCTCAATATTTTGCCAATTAGTTAATGGAAGACTGGCTAACACCCGATCTAATTCTAGTTGCGTCAGTTTGATTAAGGGGAAATCACTCGGAGTGTAGCCACCATTTTCTGGTGATAAACAATGAGCGATTAACTCTCGTAAAGTGGTGACAAATTCTGTGGCAATTTTCTCGATCGTACTCGAAGAATGCACATTGCTGCTGTATATCCAATTTATATGCAGTTGTTCTTCTGCGATCGCAGCGTTAACATCGAGTAAACCCGATCGTTGACCTTGTAAACTCAGGCTGTTTCCAGTTGACTCAGTTGCCAATTGTAACAAAGAAGATTGATTCAGTGCTTGACCAAATTGGCCTAAATAATTGAAGTTAATTTCTGCTTCTTTTATTTTCTGAACTTGGCTCTTAATTTCTTCGTCATCACACAAATAACGCAATAATCCGTAGCCAATTCCTTTATGAGGAATCGCTCTTAATTGTTCTTTGACTGATTTTAAAACTGTACCTAAATTATCAGTTCTTTCCAGTTGCACCAACACTGGGAAAAAGGTGGTAAACCAACCAACAGTTCGGGATAAATCTACTCCCTCAATAATATCTTCCCGCCCATGTCCTTCTAAGTTGAACAGCACTGAATTTGAATTAGTCCAGCGACTTAAAACTAGGACTAAAGCTGTCAATAAGACATCATTAATTTGGGTTTTATAAGCTTTGGGTACTTCTTGTAACAGTGCTAACGTTTCTGCTGGAGTTAACGACACAGATATACTTTCAGCCGAAGCAACTGTATTCACGCCTTGGGGATAATCGACTGGAATCTGAGAAACATTTACTTCTGATTCCCTTAGCCAGTAAGCTAATTCCGATTTGAGAATTTCGGATTGAGCATATTCTTTGAGATGTTGTGCCCAATCTTGGAAAGACGTGGTTTTTGGTGGTAACTGAATTGCTTGCTCCTGACTTAGTTGCTGATAAGCTGTTACTAAGTCTTCTAACAAGATCCGCCAAGATACTCCATCTACTACCAAATGGTGAATTACTATTAGTAATCTTCCTTCTTTGTTTTCTCCTAATTTGAAATAAGCAACTTGGACGAGATTAGATGCCAGGTTCAAACTTGCTTGTAAGGAGTTTGCGGTATTTTCAATGGTTGCTGGAATCTCACTTTTTGGGAGACTTGATAAGTCGAAATATGATAGAGAAAAGTTTTTATTTGGAGCAGCGTGAATCTGTTCCCAACCTGATTCTGATGGTGTAAAGCGTAAACGCAAAGCATCGTGATGTTTAAGTAAATGCTCCCAGATTGGTGATAATAATTCCGGCAGAAAGTCGGATGGTGTTGTGAATAGAAATGATTGATTAAAGTGGTGATTTTCTGGTGATTTTAGCTCAAAAAACCGCTTTTGAATAGGCGTTAGGTGTACTTTACCAGTAACTAATTCTTGGGCAATTTGAATTACTTTGGTAGTTCCGGCAACAGCAGCTAATTCGGCAATAGTTTGATGGGCAAATAATTGGTTAACTGTGAGTTGCAATCCAGCTTGCCTTGCTTTAGTGATGATTTGAATGCTGAGGATAGAATCGCCACCGAGTTCAAAGAAGTTATCATGAATACCTAGAGCCTCAACCTTCAAAACTTCTTTCCAAATAGTTGCCAGGATTTCTTCAACTGCGGTGACGGGTGCGACTAAATTTGCTTCTATTCCTGAGCGGGATTCCGGCATCGGTAAAGCACGATAATCTACCTTGCCATTAGGTGTTAAAGGCAAGTTTTCTAACACCACAAAGCTAGAGGGAATCATGAAATCAGGCAGGAGTTTCTTGAGATTAGCCCTCAGAGATGGCACTAGATTATCGAGTTGATTATTATTTTCTCCCGATTCATAATTAGCAAATAATCGTTGATAGAAAGGTGTTTGCCGGAAATTATTTTTATAGTGATAAGAAACATATTCAAATTCTATCTTTTCCCCATTCTTTTTCAGCAGACTACCTTTTATTGCATAATCTGGGTTGAGGTTATTGTCGCAAAGTGTCCGAGAACAAACTGCTTGAATGATATCACCTGGTTCTACTTCAATTCCTGGCTCAAATGCTGGGAAATAAATCGGAAGCCAGCAATGCTCATGTTCTAGGATATCTATTTCTTCTCCGGCAATTGTATGCAAATTCAACCAAACCAAAAAACCATCCATTCGCCCATTTTTTTGCATTTCCAATGTAATTTCATGGGTGAAGTCTTGGCTAACATATTCATTGAAGTTCAAGTCTTCCAAAACATCCACTGTGGATAGCACATTGGATTTGGGAAAATTCTTAATACATACCCTTAAATCAAAGGGATATCCGACTTGCTTAAAGATTTCTTTAGCGTAATGTGCCCCAATTTCAGCAAACTGAGGATTGTGTAATATTTCATCTGGAAGCGTGATAGCTGCCATCTTAGTAACGCTTCTTTCAGGAATCATCAAACCATCAGGCTTGAGTAATCTTCTGGAGTTATTAATAATTACTGTTGCTCCTTCAG
The DNA here is from genome assembly GCF_015207735.1 of [Phormidium] sp. LEGE 05292. GTDB lineage: Bacteria > Cyanobacteriota > Cyanobacteriia > Cyanobacteriales > Aerosakkonemataceae > Floridanema. The sequence goes on along the minus strand of NZ_JADEWG010000194.1, from coordinate 5,114 downwards.
ATCCACCGATCGATCCGACAATTTCTGAGACGCAAACATCAGCAAGTTCTGGGAGATTAACTACAGTTGCATCGCCATGAATCACTATAATTTTATCTGCTAAACCTAACTTTTCAATACAAGCTCTGGCTTTGTGGCAGGTTTCTTCATTTAGTTCAATTGCATAAATTTTCTTGGCACCGCCTGCAACACAAAATCTCGCTAAGATAGCATCTTTACCTGTGCCGATTTCCACAACTATTTTATCTTTGACCAATTTATTAATAGCAACCTGATAACTCTTATTACGTCGATGGTCATTAGTCATCGCATAATACAGTAAGTCATCGTAAACATAGAACTCAGCTACAGATGGCAATAGTTCGGCTTTATCTGTTAATGAATCTTCTAGTTTATTGGATGATTCGATATTTTTTTGTTGTGGTACAATGTATGCTACCAAGCGTTTTTTGTTCGGTTCATCTTCCCGTGCCACAACAACTGCTGTTTGTACTTCTGGTAGCTGGGATAAAGCCGCTTCAACTTCTCCTAATTCTATTCGGAAACCGCGAATTTTTACTTGATTATCTATGCGTCCCAAGTATTCAAGATTGCCATCGGGTAAATAGCGGGCTAAGTCTCCTGTTTTGTAAATTCGCTCCCGTTGACCACATAATTCTACTTCGATAAACTTTTCACTGGTTAAATCGGGACGATTCAAATAACCTCTAGCTAAACCTACCCCAGCAATGCACAATTCTCCTGGAATTCCTATAGGTAATGGTTGATTGTGGGCATCTAAAATATAGATGCGGAGATTGGATAAAGGTTTACCAATGGGGGGTTTTTTGTTGTTGGGTTGAATTAGTGCGTAAGCAGCTGTTACCGTAGTTTCTGTAGGCCCATAGCAATTGTAGAACTGCCTTCCTAGACCCCAAAAACTAGCTAACCCAGGGGGACAAGCCTCACCACCAACAGATACACATTGCAAATGGGGTAAAGTCGCTTGAGGTAAAACAGACAAAGCCGAAGGAGATAAAAAGCAGTGGCTAATTCGGTTTTGGGCTAAGAAATCAACTAAGATTTGACTGGGTAACAAAGTTTCTTTATCAGTGAGATATAAACTAGCACCACTGACTAAAGCTGTAGCAATTTCTCCTACAGATAAATCAAAACTAAACGAGCCAAATTGAAGCAAACGGCTCATACCTGAAAATTGAAAAGTTTTTGCCCAAGTCAAGCTAAGATTGACAATAGCACGATGCTCAATCATCACACCTTTGGGCGTGCCAGTGGAACCAGAAGTGTAAATTATGTAAGCTAAATCGATCGCAGTACTTAAGGGATTGGGATTATCTTTTAATTCTGAACTAAAATTTGCTTGGTCTAAGCAAATAATTTGTGGAGATGGTTTTAGATTAATACTGCGTAATTTGTCGGATAGGAAAGTTTGGGTAAGCAGCACTGAAGTCCCAGAATCTTCAAGTATATAGCTTAAACGATCGATCGGATAATCCGGATCAAGGGGAACATAAGCGCCACCCGCTTTCAAAATTCCCAGTATTCCCACAAGCATTTCTAAGGAACGTTGCACGCAAATTCCGACAAGCACATCTCTTGCCACACCTAAAGAACGCAAATAATGTGCTAACTGATTCGCTTTTTCATTCAATTCGCGATAAGTTAGTTGTTGATTTTCAAACACTACAGCTATAGCATCGGGTGTTTTTTCGACTTGTTGTTCAAACAACTGATGTAAACATTTATCAGAGGGATAATCAACTTGAGTATTGTTCCATTCAATTAACAGTTGATGTTGTTCTGCTGCCGTTAAAATTGGTAGTTGAGAAATTGGTACTTGGGGATGGGCGACAATACCTTCGAGTAAGGTAATAAGGTGATTTGTCATCCGATCGATCGTACTATCATCAAATAAATCTGTGTTGTACTCCCATATTCCCACCAGACCTTCAGGTGTGCTTGCCATTGCCAAATTCAAATCAAATTTAGCGATCGGATTTTCGATTTCTATAGAACTCAGCGTTAACTCACCCAGTTCTAAATTGGACACAGGTGCATTCTGGAAGGCAAACATTACCTGAAATAGAGGTGTATGGCTGAGATTTCGTTCTGGTTGCAAAGCTTCCACCAACATCTCAAACGGCAAATCCTGATAAGTATATGCCTCCATTGCCGTTTCTCGAACCCGACTCAGTAACTCCCTAAAGCTGGGATTACCTGATAAGTCAGTCCGCATCACCAACGTATTGACAAAAAAACCAATCAGCCCTTGAATTTCACTATGATTGCGATTAGCAATGGGTGTCCCCACCAAAATATCCGACTGTCCCGTATAGCGGTACAGTAAGGTATCAAACGCTGCCAACAGCGTCATGAACAAAGTTGCTCCAGTTTCCTGACTAAGTTGGGTCAACTTTTGTGACAACTCAGGAGAAAGTGCAAACCGTTGATTTGAGCCGATGAAAGTTTGTACTGCTGGTCTGGGACGGTCTGTAGGTAGTTCTAATAAAGCAGGTGCTCTTGAGAGTTTTTCTTGCCAGTAATTCAATTGACGTTCCAACACTTCCCCTTGCAACCATTCTCGCTGCCAGATAGCAAAATCGGCATACTGAATTGGTAGTGGGTCTAAGGGTGTTCGCGTAGCGTCTCGCAGAGATGGCTGACCTTGAGTGTAGGCATTGTATAGTGCCGATAGTTCCTGAACAAACACACCCATTGACCAGCCATCAGAAACAATGTGGTGCATACAAACTAGCAAAATATGTTCTGTCTCGGACAGGACTATTAACGTTGCTCTGATTAATGATTCACTAGTGAGATCAAAAGGTTGCAACCCTTGTTTTTGTAATAATTGCCGGGAAACTATCTCTTGTTCGGAGTGTGGCAAATGCTGTAAATCCACAACTGAGACATTCCAGGTCGTTTCTGTATGAATGATTTGGCACGGTTGTCCATCAACAACAGCGAAATTGGTGCGTAAAACCTCGTGACGCTGAATAATTTCAGTCAAGCTTTTTTCCAGAGCAACTCGATCGAGATTTCCCTCCAAACGTAATGCGGCTGGGATATTGTATAAAGCACTGTTCGGATCAAATTGGTCTAAAAACCATAAACGTTGTTGAGCATAAGATAGGGGTAATTCTTCAGTCATCATTTTCTTTTCCTTGGTAAAATGCGTGGGGTCGTTTGGTCTGAGTTTTGTTGGGGTAAATTGGCAATTGATTGCGCTAAATCAGCTAATGTCGCAGCATTAAACAAGTCGCGCAAAGGAAGATCGACCATTAAGCGATCGCGAATACATAAAACCAATTGAGTAGCAAGTAAAGAATGTCCCCCTAATTCAAAGAAGTTATCGTGAATGCCCACTCGCTCTACTTTCAAAAGTTCCATCCAAATTTGAGCCAGCGTTTCTTCAACAGGCGTGCGAGGTGCTTCATATTTGTCAGATGTTTCGCCCTTTACATTTGGCGTGGGTAAAGCGCGGTAGTCTACTTTGCCATTAGATGTCAAAGGTAAGGATTCCAAAACTACAAAAGTATTCGGCACCATGTAGGCTGGTAATTGGTTGGCGACGAACTGACGCAGTTCGTCCGTTTGAACAGATGCTTCACCTTTGGGTACAACGTAAGCCACCAAACGTTTATCCCCAGGCACATCTTCTCGCACCACCACCACGCTTTCCCACACTGCTGGATGTTTCACCAGTAAAGTTTCTATTTCGCCCAATTCAATACGGAAACCGCGAATTTTGACTTGATTATCAATCCGTCCTAAATACTCCAATTCGCCATTCGGTAAATAACGAGCCAAGTCTCCGGTTTTATATAGTAGGGGCGGGTTTTGCCCAGAGATTGTCTGATTGTTACCAAGGTTGTCTACTAAACCCGCCCGTACAGTGCGATCGAATGGGCTAGAAATAAACCGTTGTGCTGTTAGTTCGTCACGGTTGAGGTAGCCGCGTGTTACTCCTGCACCACCAACATACATCTCACCTGTTACGCCGACTGGTACTGGCTGTAAATGTCGATCGAGCACATACACCTGTAAGTCGGGTATCGGACGACCAATTACACTGGCAACACCATTCACATCAGCGATAGTTAACGGGCGATAGGTGACATGAACAGTAGTTTCCGTAATCCCATACATATTCACTAATTGGGGTATAGTGTCGCCATGTCGCTCAAACCAAGGTTGCAAACTCTTCGGTTCTAAGGCTTCTCCACCAAAAATCACCAAGCGTAACTGCAAATCTCCTACAGTAGCTAGGGATTGTTCGGCTTGAATTAACTGCCGGAATGCCGAAGGTGTTTGATTGAGAACTGTGACTTTCTGGGTGACTAATAATTTATAGAAGGATTCGGGCTCGCGCGTCACTAAGTACGGCACAACTACTAGTTTTCCACCATAAAGCAATGCTCCCCAAATTTCCCACACTGAGAAGTCAAACGCATAAGAGTGGAACAATGTCCAGACATCTTGCTCATTGAACTGATAGCGATCGTTAGTTGCGGCAAACAAACGTACAACATTGGAGTGATTGACTAAAACGCCTTTGGGTTGACCTGTAGAACCAGAGGTATAAATGATGTATGCCAGGTTACTAGGTGTTGCAGTGTTTTCCGGGTTGGCGTTGCTATGTTCTGCAATGGTTTCCCAGTCCCGATCCAAACAAACGATTTGCACCTGATGTAGAGACGTTGTATACAACGTCTCTACAAATTTCTGTTGAGTCAGCAACACCGATACTTGAGAGTCTGACAACATAAAGCGTAAACGCTCTGTAGGATAATCTGGATCAAGGGGAACATAAGCACCACCCGCCTTGAGAATACCAAGTATTCCCACGATCGTTTCTAAGGAACGTTCGACACAAATTCCCACTAAGACATCTGCACCTACACCTAATGAGCGCAAATAATTTGCTAATTGATTCGATCGATCGTTCAATTCCCGATAAGTCAATTGTTGATTTTCAAACACAACTGCTATGGCATCGGGTGTCTTTTCTACCTGTTCTTCAAACAACTGATGCAGACAGAAAGAAGGTGTTAGGTGATAGGGGTTGGGTGTTAGGGAATGGTTTTCTTCCCTATCCCCTATCCCCCTACCCC
>NZ_JADEWG010000193.1 GCF_015207735.1 [Phormidium] sp. LEGE 05292 | reverse complement strand
CCCCAGTCCCCAGTCCCCAATACCCAATCACCATGAGAGTAGCAGTTTTTAGCACTAAACCTTACGATCGCCGTTTTCTCGAAGCTGCTAATGAAAAATATGGGCATGAATTAGCGTTTTTTACAGCCGAATTTAATGCTAATACTGCTCCTTTGGCGGCAGATTTTCCCGCAGTTTGTATATTTGTAAATGACAATGCTGATGCTAAAGCATTGGAAATAATTGCTTCAAGAGGCACAAAATTATTAGCTCTCCGTTCTGCTGGTTTTAATCATGTAGATTTACAAGCAGCCGCAGATTTAGGAATTACTGTTTTGCGCGTTCCGGCATATTCACCTTATGCAATTGCAGAACACGCCGTCGGTTTAATTTTAACTTTAAATCGGAAATTTCACCGAGCTTATAACCGAGTTCGGGAAGGAAATTTTGCTTTAGAAGGATTGATGGGTTTTGATATTCATGGTCGCACAGTTGGCGTAATTGGTACGGGGAAAATTGGGCAAATCTTTGGCAACTTAATGAAAGGTTTCGGTTGTCAAGTTTTGGCTTATGATTTATATCCCAATGCCGATTATGCTGCTTCTGGGATTAAATATGTCGATTTACCAGAATTGTTTGCTAATTCGGATATTATTTCTCTACATTGCCCTTTGTCTCCTGAAACTTATCATTTAATTGATGAGAAGGCGATCGCCCAAATGAAAACTGGAGTCACGATCGTTAATACCAGTCGCGGTGCATTAGTTAATACCGAAGCAGTGATCGCTGGGTTAAAATCTGGCAAAATCGGTTACTTGGGTTTAGATGTTTACGAACAAGAAGGAGAATTATTTTTTGAAGACCTTTCTAACGCAATTATTCAGGATGACGTTTTCCAGAGGTTGTTAACTTTTCCCAATGTAATTGTTACTGGACACCAAGCATTTTTCACTGAAGAAGCTGTGCGAAATATCTGTGAAACAACCTTAAGCAATGTAAGTGACTTTGAGCAAGGTATTGCTTCTCACAATGAAGTGAAATCTCCACAAAAAACTGTTGCTAAATAGGGTTCGTTGTAAGGACTTTAGTCCTTCAATTTTTCAAAAAAACGACTGAAGTCATTACAACGGACAGGGCTACGACTGAAGTCGTTACAACGGACAGAAATACGACTGAAGTCGTTACAACGGACAGGGCTACGACTGAAGTCGTTACAACGGACAGGAATACGACTGAAGTCGTTACAACGGAAAGAATTTATTGATATTATTTTAATAAATCCTTGATTGCTTCTAGTAATTCCTGAGTTGAGTAAGGTTTAGATAAAAATTTATTAGCAGTGATATGTCCTACTTCTTGTAAATGTGTACCGGATACTAATCCACTAGAGGCAATTGTTTTAACTTGGGGATTGATTTTTTGCAGGGTGCGAATAGTATTAGCACCATCTAATACTGGCATCATCATATCTACTAATACTAGTTTAATATCGTTTTTATGTTCTACATAAATAGCGATCGCTTCTACTCCATCTTTAGCAGTCAAAACTTGATAATTATAAGTTATTAACGAACTCTTGGTAATTTCTCGAATCGCAGCTTCATCATCTACAACTAAAATTAATTCACCGTTTCCTATTGGTAATTCCCATTCTTCCTCATATAAATCTGGTGCGCCTTCTACAGCAGGAAGATATACTTTAAATTCACTACCTTTACCTAATTTGCTGGAAACAGTAATAAATCCCTGATGACTTTTGATAATTCCAATTACAGTGGAAAGTCCTAATCCTGTGCCTTTACCAACTTCTTTTGTGGTAAAGAAAGGTTCAAAAATGCGATCGAGAATTTCTGGAGCAATACCACTTCCTGTATCACTAACTGTAACAACTACATAAGATCCAGGTTGAACATCGATTTGCCACTGGGCATCATTTTCGCTAATTACTAAATTCTCGGCGCTAATAGTTAAAGTCCCACCTTTAGGCATCGCATCACGGGCATTAACACATAAATTCATTAATACTTGATGTAGGTGAGTAGCATCCCCACAAACTGACCACAAATCTCTAGATACATCAGTGTAAATCTCGATCGATCTGGGAAAAATTTCTTCGACAATTTTCTTAATTTCCTTAATCAAATGGCGAATTTGTAAAACTCCATGTTCACCATCTAACCCTCGTGCAAAAGACAAAACTTGTTTGATTAATTCACTACCTCTTCTGGTGCTATCTTCGAGAATTTCTAACCATTGTTTTGCCTGTGGACTAGTAATTTGTAATTGTAAAAGTTGTACTGCCATCAGAATGGGAGCTAAAATATTGTTCAAGTCATGGGCGATTCCTCCTGCTAGAGTGCCAATGCTTTCCATGCGTTGCGATCGCAAAAATTGTCGTTCCATTAATTTTTTTTGTGTAATATCAGTATTCACCATTAAAATCGCTTTTGGTTTTTCATCTGAATTACGTACTAAAGTCCAACGACTTTCAACCACAATTTCCTTGCCATTTTTTGTTACTTGTTGCAATTCGCCTTGCCATTCTCCTTTTTTAAGAACAGTTTCATAGATATTTTCCACCAGTGGTGGTGTTTCCCAATAGAGCAAATTATTAGCACATTTGTCGCGAACTTCTTCTTTTTTCCAACCGTAAAGTCTTTCGGCTCCTTTATTCCAAAACAAAATCCGATGATTCAGGTCACGAACTAAAATTGCATCAGTTGTCACATCCAGCAAAGCAGCTTGTTCTCTGATTTTTTGTTCTGCTAATTTACGTTCAATTAGTTCCTGTTGTACTTGTTGATAAAGTTGTGATTGTTGAATGGCAATTTCTACTTGAGTTGCCAATTGTTTCAGTAATTCTATTTCCCAATTTTGCCATTTTCGAGGTTCTGAACAATGATGAGCAACTAATAAACCCCATAATTTATTTTCTTGTAAAATGGGCACAACTAAATTAGCACGAACTTGAAATTGATTGAGTAAATCAATGTGACAGGGCGATAAACCTGCGTTAAAAATATCTTCAACTGCTTGAATTCCACCTCGTTCATAAGATTCCCTCAGAGCAGTATCTTTGAAGAAAGAATCTGAGATTTTTGCGCCTAAAATTGGTTGCCAATTAGGATTAACTGATTCTACAACAACAAATCCGCTCCAGTCTGGTTCAAAGCGGAAAATCAAAACCCGATCGCTCTCCAGCAACCGCTGAACTTCTGTCACAGTAGTATTGAGAATTTCATCCAAGTCTAAAGATTGGCGAATTCTTTGAGCAATTTCTGCTAGTAATTTTTCTCTTTGAGCTTGTTGACGTAAGGTTTCTTCTGCCTGTTTGCGGTCTGTAATATCGCTACGAACGGCAATATATTGATAAGGATTTCCTTGACCGTCCAAAAAGGGAACAATGGTTGTATCTACCCAGTAAATACTGCCATTTTTAGCTCGGTTTCTAATTTCACCTTTCCAAATTTTTCCTTGAGAAATTGTCTTCCACATTTCCTGAAAGAAGACTTTAGAATGATAGCCAGAATTGATTATGCAGTGATTTTTTCCGATTAATTCTTCCTGTGTATAACCAGAAATTTGGCAAAACTTATTGTTAACATATTGAATTGTACCTTGACGATCGGTAATCGCCACGATCGCAAATTCATCCAAAGCAAATTTGAAATCTGCTAATTCTTTATGAGACTTTTCTAAGCTTCCCTCTGCCAGTTTGCGCTCAGTAATATCTTGACCAATACCGATCGTCCTCCCATCAGAAAGCTTTACATTTGCCCACGTAGTATTTAGCAACCGCCCTTCTTTAACCAGAGTTGTAAAATCTTGCCATTTTCGATCCTCTGCATTTTTAATAAACTCCCAAACTTTTTGCCGATACTCTGGATCGGGATAAAATTTTGTTAAGATATCTGGCGATTCTTGTAATTCCTCTAAAGTCCACCCCAAAATATTTATCCACTCTCGGTTAATTATTTGCAGCTTTCCTTCTCGATCGAAGAAGCCCAACATCACAGGAATATGGTCAAAAATAGTTTGCAGAATTTCTTTTTGTTGTTGGGTAACTGCATTTAACACTTGATTTACAGATGTGCTATTATTAATTGCTTCTAACATTTGTTGTTGGGCTATTAGCAAACTTTCAGTTCGTTCATATCCCACTAAATTTTGCCGTAATTCTAGTTGACTAATCGCCTGATGGCTTAATACTTGAAGTGCAGTAATTTGTTTATTCGTCAGTTTTCGAGGAATGCGATCGATTACGCATAATGTTCCCAAAGCAAGCCCATCAGATGTAATTAAAGGCGCACCTGCATAAAATCTAATATATGGTTCTCTAGTTACTAAAGCATTTTTAGCAAATCTTGCATCTTTCTGGGCATCCTCAACAATCAGAGGTTCTTTTTGCAAAATAGTATGATGACAAAAAGCCATATTGCGGGGAGTTTCGCTAGCTGTCAACCCTAATTTAGATTTAAACCATTGCCTTTCTGCATCTACTAAACTAATTAAAGCGATCGGTGTCTCACAAATCTCAGCCGCTAAATTAGTTAATTCATCAAATACTGCTTCCGCTGGAGTATCCAATATTTGATACTGGTACAGGGCTGCTAATCGTTTTTTTTCATGATCGGGAAATACAGTTTTCATAAGCCCAGGGCATTTTGGTGCGATCGCAATAAACTAAAAGATTAAAGTCCTATATTCTTGGAATACCCATTGCCGGACTAGCATAGCTAGTTACTTAACAATTAGTCATTTAATTATTTTAAATAAAAGACTTTTTTTGCGAAATGAAACATTTCACTAAATTTTTGCAACAAATCATCTGCTTAACTTTTCGGTTTCTCTTTATATTTGTAACAATTTTAAAGTAAAATGGGATGTCATTTGACAAATTTTTTCTATTAACGCAAGTTGCTAGTTATTAAATTGAGGTTGGTAGTAGGTAGTAGGTAATGGGATTCCTACTACCTACTACCCACTACCCACTACCTATCACCACGTTGGTAAGTAGCAACTTGAGTTATTACTAGAATAGATGAGTTTCCTTAATTAAGCAGGTTAAAGGAACGAACCCAGCCTTACCGTTTAATCGAATTTACGCCAAAGTCTCTAATTCATGGGAGCGATCGCACTACACCTCTTAAGGAATATTTAACTTTAACACCCCTGACAGATTCAGCGTAATTTTAATTGGCTTAACTTAGAGTTAAGCTAATCAAGTTACCTTGTTGATTATGAACTATGAATACAGTCATCCCCGGAAACAAAATCTACAGCTAGATTCCTTGGAAGAGGAAATTATACTAGGATTACAAATATGTGGAGAACTTTTAGTTCAATCTAAAGATATTATGTTAGGTGCCCTAGCCTATCAAGGTTGGTTAGAACATGGTCGCTGTTTGGTGATTGTTAATCTACCCAATGTAAAAGAAGTTTCCGGTGCCATTGAATTACCAATGGGGTTAATGCTGCATAACGATCCAGGGGTTAAATTATTTGGAGCAGAAGAGTTGCTCAAACAATATAATCCTCAAACTGAAGGATTATTGGTTATTTCTCACACAAACTCCCATTATTCTATGGCTTGTGCCTGCATATTTGCCCCTAGTTTCCCACCACGAATTTGTTATGAAGAAATCATCAGTAGACCTTCGGAGTTTAACATTTAATTGATTTCTTAACAAAGCGATCGAGACTTTATAAGTCCAAAGTATGTTATGTGATTCAAAAGGGGAAAAGTTCAAGCTAAAAAATGCTTGTCTTTTCCCCTTCTTAATAATTACTCAGTTTAAGGACATTGCAATTGCGAATTTATTTGTTTCACAGAAGCTAACACGGCTACCACATCAGGTGCAATAGACTGCTTTGCTTGAGCTAAAGTGGCTTTGTCAGGAATGCTAGCAATTTTATTTTCCAGTTTATTAGCGGACTGTTTTAATTGATTAACTTCTGCTTTCTGATATTTACTAGCTGCCTCAATCACTGCTTCTTTTGCTTTCTTAACTTCTTTCTGAGCATCTTTTAATTGACCAACTGTTGAACTTCCACTGATTGCATTCAAGGATGCTACTGCTTGATTATAAGCTGCTATAGAGGTACAAAGTTGTACTTTTGCCTGTTCTACAGAGGGTTTTTGAGCGCAACTAACTAGCCCAGTCATTGTCAAGGAAAAGGCGATAATTAATGACTTGCAACGGTTCATATTACAATACTTCCTAATCAACTTGTGACAAACTAATAAATAAATTTATAAAAAAAATATATGAAAATTGTAAACCCAACGCTGTACTACACAATTAGTTACAAGGGATAAAATGATTATTAATAAATTAACTAATTACTCACTTTATATTAATATTTAATAGCTGTACTGGCCCAACAATCCTCTCCCCCCCCATTTCACTAAAGCATTGAATCCGCTAAGATATCAAAGCAGACTAAACTTAGCAACGTAGGGAAACTCGGTGCAAGTCCGGGGCTGTGCCGCAGCTGTAAGCAAAATATAGATTACGCAGTCTTTCAACTGTCTATATCGCTAGCCAGAACGCCTACTTGTTAACGTCCACTTTATTTTCCTGCGTCGCACAGGAGAAAGGATAATTAATTGATGCCTACTGTAAGTTTATCGACTTTGACTACTGTAACGAATTTAGAATTGCCTAGATTACCCGTACAAAGACCATTATTAATGGTTGGTCATGGGACTAAAGATGAAGAGGGAAGACAGAGTTTTTTGGATTTTGCGGCTGCTTATCAAGAGTTAGATCGATCGCGCCCCGTAGTACCATGTTTTTTAGAATTAACTGAGCCGACAATTCAAGAAGGGATCGATCGCTGCATCGAACAAGGTTACACAGAACTCTCAGTTTTACCGATTTTATTATTTGCTGCCCGCCATAACAAATTTGATATTACCAACGAATTAGACCGCGCTAAAATTAGACATCCCGAACTTAAATTTCACTACGGACGGCATTTTGGAATTACACCAAATATATTGGAATTGTGGCGATCGCGTTTAGCCGAACTAGACAGCGAAACACATCCCCGTTCCGAAACAGTTTTATTATTTGTCGGGCGTGGTTCTAGCGACCCAGACGCTAACGGCGACGTTTACAAACTAGCACGAATACTTTGGGAAGGTAGCGGTTATTCCACAGTAGAAACCTGCTTTATCGGCATTACTCACCCACGTTTAGAAGAAGGATTTCGTCGCGCTAGACTTTATCAACCAAAGCGGATTATCGTTTTACCTTACTTCCTATTTACCGGACTTTTAGTAAAAAAGATTTTCGACATTACCGCCCAACAACAAGCACAATTTCCCGAAATAGAAATGATTTGTTTGCCAGAAATGGGCATTCATCCCCAACTTTTACAAGTAATGCGAGAACGGGAAATTGAAACCCAACTAGGCGAAGTCCAAATGAACTGTGAAATCTGTAAATTTCGCCTTGCAGCTGTAACTAAAAACGGCAATGGACATAGCCACAGTCACGGACATTCTCACGATCGTCACCACGATCATGACCACGATCATCATCATGGACATAGCCATAGTCACGACCACTCACACCCTGTCATAGATCCTTACGCAGATGTAGAAAAATATCATCAAAAAATCTGGCAAGCACCCTAGTACAAGAAGGCAGAAGGCAGAGGGCAGAAGGCAGAAGGGTTTGATCAGCTTTTATGTTCAGCTTTCTAGCTGTTTTCAGCTGCTCAATCATTTCGCCGCGCTGCACTAGCGATTTTGGAATAAGTTTGTTGTCAGGACTTTAGTCCTTGCCTTGTTTCCTCAACAAAGGTTAAAGTCCTAACAAAGAACTAGGAAATCGAAAATCCTGACATTCAAAATGACTAAAGAATTTCTCATTGGGGAAAAAGTCCGAGTCGTAGCATTACCACCTTACGTGAAAACTGCCGAACCGATGCCCATGCTACGTCCGCCAGATGTAATTAAGTTAGGTGAAGAAGGAGTCGTGATCGATCGCCGTCCCGGAGGTTATTGGGGCGTGCGCTTCGCTAGAGGCAACTTTTTGTTGGATAGCCAGTACATCGAGTCTACTTAACTCAAACATGACTACCAACCCAATATAGGACAAGGGGACAAGGAGAATTTTCATCTTCTGCCTTCCGCCTTTCTTACCTTCTGCCTTCTGCCTTCTGCCTTCTGCCTTTTCCTGTTCCCTTACAATAAATTCTCGGATGATATTATTTCTTCTTGCGCCATTTTTTCAATTACTTGTAGTCCGCGAGGGTCGCCAACTCGTAACAGAGAAGCTTTCGCGTCCTCTCTGACTCCCATATCTTCGTCATCTTCCATCACTTGAATGAGAGCATCGATCGCACCAGCATAAACCACATTTGATGGTAGTTCCCGACAGAGTTGCCCCAAAGACCAAGCGCAGTTACTCCGCACCGCAGCTACAGGGTCTTGAATTAAAGCTTCAATTAACGGGGGAATAGAGGCGACTACTGCTTCGTAGCCTAACTCAGCCATTTGCGCCAAAGAACTAGCTGCCCATAAACGTACAGCCGAAATATCGGTTCTTAAAGCATCTGTCAAAGGAGCGACCGAACGGCAATCGCGACAGTTCCCCAGCGCCCAAACAATTCCTTTACGGACATAACCATTCCAATCTCGGTTTAATTGGTTAATTAATGGTTCTACAGCATCAGCACTAGGATTACGTCCCAAAGCATAAGCAGCACTTACCCTTACTAACGGACAAGCATCAGTTAGCAAGCGAATTAAATGAGGAATAGCGCGTCGGTCTTGTAATTCACAAAAAGCTCTGGCTGCTACCATTCTTTGCGGCGTTTGGGCTGCATTCAACAGTGCTAACATTGCCTCTGGATCGGGTTTAGCAACCTCTTCTTCGTCAAGCGGTTCTAGTTGATCCAAGGGACTTTGCAGATCAGCTTCCGGGTCAAGTAGGGTCAGGTCGTCGTCATCATACATAGCTGTAAATTACCTTTTCAGACCTGATGCCATCAGTCTGTTACTCAGGTTAGCGATCGATAAATCTATTTGTTGATGATTGTAGAGAGGCAGCAGGAAGGAATCTTTCATTTTTGCCTACGATTGTAAATTAAACATTAAGCAACTGTAATTAAACTTACGACTACGTTCAAACTTAAAATCATATCGTTTTTTTCAAGTTTTGCTCCTTATTTTAGTATAGTGGACTACATTAAGAATAAATTGAATAGCAACTCTTAAACATTAGGAGCAGAATGTGACAGATCACCTAGAGCAATATCGACGTTTAGCGCGTGCAATTAGATTCGTTCCCCCAGTGCGGGAATCTGAGTTAACAGAAACCAAGGAAAATCATTCCAGCTTGGCTTCATCAGTATCGCATTTTCCGGCGACAAACATATCATCGCCAGCGCCAGTTGCGGAAAATTTCGGCCCACCTCCCGATCCATCCGAACATATAGCAGCGTTGGTTCAGAAAGCGGTTTCTGGGCAGACTGTTTTACCAGTTGCTTATAGTATTCAGGAAAATATAGGCGATCGCATCAGTCGTTTAAGCCAGAGCACAGAAACTCAACCACAAAAACCTTTAATCATTCTGCCGAAAATTCCCGCACCCGATCCCAACTGGACTCCGAGAACCCCAGTTACTCCCCAAGAAACCGTTGAGGTCCAAGTAGCAACAAATTATTTACCAGAAACTTCAACTAATGGCAAATTGCCAGTTGAACAAGTAGCGTCAGCAGAAATAAAATTACAGGAAAATTCAACTCCTCCAGTATTAGAAACTCAACCTTCACAGGAGTTATTAGTAACACCTTTGAGCAACGAAGATTCTGCTATAGAAACTCCCTCAGAATTAGTAGAAGTTTGTACATTAGAGACACAAGTTGCTCCATTAGAAACACCAGAAACAGAAAATCCTTCAGAAATAGTTGTTGAGCCGGAAACAGTTAGCCAAGCACCTATTCAAGAAATTCCTACTACTGAGATAGTAGAAAATTTAAATGTTGAAAAAACAGTTACAGAACAGTTAAAAAATGTTGCTGACTTGCTCACCGAAGTAGCCGAAAAAGTGCCAACCCCTGAACAAACAACAGGTAAAAAATCATCAACAAAAGGCTGGATAATCACAGAAGTAGTTTGTCCAAAATGTGGTTCTAACAAAGTTAAAGAAAAGGGATACACTAACGGTCAACAAAAATACAGTTGCAAAAACTGCGGTAAACGTTGGCGTGTTGATATAGAACCAAATGGGGAAAATGATTAGGTAGGGAACAAGGGGACAAGGGGACAAGGGGACAAGGGGACAAGGAGACAAGGAGACAAGGGGACAAGGGGACAAGAAGAAAATAAACTTTTAATCTTTCTTCCCTTCTGCCTTCTGCCTTCTGCCTTCTGCCTTCTGCCTTT
>NZ_JADEWG010000192.1 GCF_015207735.1 [Phormidium] sp. LEGE 05292 | reverse complement strand
GATGGGGAGATGGGGAGATGGGGAGATGGAGAATTTTTACTTCTGCCTTCTGCCTTTCTTGCCTTCTGCCTTCTGCCTTCTGCCTTCTGCCTTCTGCCTTTCTTGCCTTCTGCCTTCTGCCTTCTGCCTTCTGCCTTCTGCCTTCTGCCTTCTGCCTTCTGCTTTCTGCCTTCTGCTTTAACTCGGATTTAGTATCAACTCTTTTAAATGCGGAACAGCTTATGAACGAGTTACAAAGGATTTTGCAAGCCTTTGAAAATAGCCAACAGACTGGAAAACGCGCAGTTTTAGCAACGGTAGTCCGAACAAGTGGAGCGGTTTATCGAAGACCGGGTGCTCGGATGTTATTAACTGAAGATGGGGAGATGTTTGGTGCGATTAGTGGTGGCTGTTTGGAAAGCGATATTCTGGAACGATCGCACTCTCTCCTCTCCAATAATGCCCATCCCATCCTAGTCAGATATGACACAACTTCCAGCGATGACATTGTGTTTGGTTTTGGATTAGGATGCAATGGCATTGTGGATGTTTTAATTGAATCATTGAACCATGATTCTGCGGTTAGCCAACTTTCCTTGATGCGAGATTGTTTGCAATCTCAGCAAATAATTGCGATCGCCACAATCTTTTCCGTAGAAAATGTGTCGGATATTAAAGTGGGCGATCGAATAATGATGAAATCTGACACCACAATCATCAATCAAATCGTCAATAAGGATGTTGCTCAAACAATAGCAAAAGACCTTGGCAAAATACTGATTGAAAAACAAACTCTTGTCCAGTCCTACACCTTATCTTCTGGCAAAATTGATGTTTTGCTAGAAGTGATTTCTTCACCCGTTCCATTACTAATTTTTGGGGCTGGATATGATGCCATTCCAGTGGTGCAGTTTGCCAAACAATTAGGCTGGCACGTTACAGTAATCGATCGTCGATCGGAATATTTGACTTGCGATCGCTTTCCCCAAGCCGATCGACTGCTACACTGCAAACCAGAACACCCAGAAACCTACGAGCATTTACTCACACCCCAAACTGTCGCCGTTGTCATGACTCATCGATATGTCAGCGATCTGGCATTTCTCAAAACCCTGATTCCATCTGGACTCCGTTACCTGGGCGTATTAGGGCCAAAAAGACGAATGCAGCAGTTGTGGCAAGACTTAGCCGGACATGATATCACGCCAAATCAGCAGCTTTATAATCCGATCGGGTTGGATATTGGGGCTGAGACTCCTGAAGAAATTGCCCTCTCAATTGTGGCAGAAATTCAAGCTGTGCTCGGTGGGCGTTCTGGAGGCTTTCTGCGCGATCGCATCGGTTCGATTCATTCTCCCACAAAACCATCATGTCTAGAATTGGTATCTTAATTTTGGCAGCGGGAGCCTCTACTCGCCTGGGACAACCAAAACAACTTTTATCCTATCAAGGCAAACCGCTGATTCGACAAATGGCAGAAGTGGCGATCGCATCTGAGTGTCAATCTGTTGGTGTGGTTTTGGGCGCTTATGCGGAGGCGATCGAGCCACATTTATCAAATCTCGGCATTCACATATTTTACAACGAACATTGGTCAACAGGAATGGCTGGTTCGATTCAATGTGGATTAAGGGAAATGCTGGTAAGATTTTCTGAACTTGATGCGATCGTCCTCATGGTATGCGATCAACCATTTGTTTCAACCCATTTGATTCATCAATTAATTTCAGGATATCAAATCTCAAACTATCCAATTGTTGCCTCTAAATATGCTGACACTCTTGGTGTTCCAGCTTTATTTCATAAGACATTTTTTCCAGCATTGTTGACACTTCAGGGAGATGTTGGTGCTAAATCAATTATTCGTCAGCATCACTCTTGTTGCCTGGGCATTCCTTTCGCAGAAGGAGCGATTGATCTTGACACCCATCAACATCTTGAGCAATGGATTCTAATAAAATAAGAATCATAGTTTCTCTGGTTGCACCTACGAACCAGAAGGTATTGCCTTAGTTCAATTGCTGCGTAAGCTTTTTATTTCGTTCGAGCAGTAGTGATAATTACCAAATAAGGTGTAATTTTGAGTTGTTGCTTTCGGGTTAGCAGTAAATGAAAGTTGGATTTTTGGGAACTGGGTTAATGGGTAAGCCTTTGGTGCAAAGGTTATTGACTGCCAAAATACCTGTGATTGCTTACAATCGCACTGCATCAAAGTTGGATGAATTAAAAACAGCGGGTGTTGAAGTAGTTGATTCGCCGGAAAGTGCGATCGCCAATTCCGATTGTATAATTTTAATGCTCACCAACGCTTCAGCCATTGAGCAAGTTTTACTTTCCGATCGTGCCAAAATTCAACTTAAAGGACGCACAATTATTCAAATGGGAACAATTTCCCCGCAAGAAAGCCAAGAGATTGAAAAGCAAGTAATTGCGGCTGGAGGTGAGTATTTAGAAGCACCAGTTTTAGGCAGTATTCCCGAAGCTGAAACTGGTAAATTAATCGTCATGGTAGGCGGAACTTCCGAACAATTTGTTAAATGGTCAAATCTCTTAAAAAACTTCGGTTCCGAACCTCGTTTAATAGGTGCTGTAGGTACAGCAGCAGCAGTTAAATTAGCACTAAATCAATTAATTGCTTCCCTAACTACTGCCTTTGCATTGAGTTTAAGTTTAGTCGAAAAACAAGGCGTAGAAGTAGAAACTTTCATGGAAATTCTACGCCAAAGTGCTTTATATGCACCAACTTTCGACAAGAAACTCAAGCGAATGTTGGAAAGAGATTTTACCAAACCCAATTTTCCGACAAAACATCTACTTAAAGATACAAATTTGTTCCTTAACCAAGCACAGTCAAATAACTTAAATACTAATAGCTTGGAAGGTGTGCGGCAAATTTTAGAAATTGCTCAACAAATGGGACTTGCAGATGCTGATTACTCGGCTTTATTTAATGCTGTGAATCCTTGATTTTGGGGATTGGGTACTGGTGACTCAGATTTTGTACTCCTGGAGGTTCTACCTCCAGGAGTGCAAGATCTGTGGCGATCGATCGAACAATTGAGTACAATCGCTATACTCAGCAGTTTTGATTAGCTGAGTACTGTTCTTACAGAATTTACAAGAGGTAATATATGTCAGAGATTCGGAAAATTCAAGGTAGTCCAAGCGACACTTGGGATGATTTGGATTGGACAGATATGAATGATGCCGAGCAAGCTTTATGGCAAACTTTAGGCTGGGATGAAGCAAGTTGGCAAGAAGATACCGATCCTCCCGCTTCTGATGATACATATTGGGAGGATTTAACTGAAGACGAAAGTGGTGCGGCTACAGAACTCGGTTATAACCAATCTTCTTGGGATGAGGAATAAAACAGCGTGACAACTTTTGCAGTTAGCTAAGAAAAATATCAACATAAAGTGAATACCTCTAACATGAGAAATCTCTACAATTACCCTCAGCCAAAAAGCTGGGGTTTTTGCTATTGTTTTCCTTATTATGGGAAGCAATTAAGACTAAAGGGAAGGTAGTATGCACTCGATGACGATCGCTACTCAGAACGGCAATATTCACATTCTTGAAATTGATGTACCTGTCACAGAGTCTCAGCTGTTACCAGTAGTATTTGTGCATGGGATGGCTTGTTCCGCGAACATCTGGGATGCACAGCTGAGTTATGTTGCTCAAACGCGACGGGCGGACGCGATCGATCTACGCGGACACGGCGCTTCTACACCACCTGCTGATGATGACTACTCTCCTGAAGCCTGTGCAGCCGATATCTTCACTGTTTTAGAAGCTTTGGGACTCGATCGGATCGTCCTCGTCGGACATAGTTATGGTGCTTGCGTTGCCCTTGCTACCGCTGCTGCTAAACCTGATGCGATCGCACAATTAATATTAGTAGACCCACCAATAGACTGCACTCAATTTCCCCCAGAAGTTTATGAGGCACAAATCGCTCCAATGCAAGCAGCACTGGCAACTGACGATTGGCGATCGATCTTAGAAAACTCTTTTCGTGGCGCACTGACAGGCGGTACATCAGCAACAGAGGATGAAATCCTCGCCCGTCTAGCTGCAACTCCAAAGGCTGCGCTGCTGGGAACTTCTCGCGGTTTGTTTGCTTTTAAAGCAGTGGAAGCACTCGATCGATACCTCGCAACGCCAGGGGCAAAAGCTCACGCGATTCTTGCACCGTCGAATAACTTACCATTTAGCCTTCACGTCCTCCGTCCAGAATTAGCCACAACCACGATACCTGATACTGGACACTGGTTGATGCTTGATGCGCCTGAGTTGTTTGCTAGTGCGATCGATACTTGCCTAGCGGCAGTCTAACGAACTTTGAGCTTGATGGTAGTGCGATCTACTGAATCTTACCTGCACTGAAAACTTGCTCTGCTGTTAATTCTAATTGCGAAAAGGTAGAAGATACTAAGCTTTGGCTATTCCGAAACTGAGACATTTTATAGCTTCCATTCTCTAGTTGACAGATAGTAATAGTAGGCTGTTTAGGTGAACCAATACTGAATCATAAATGTCACATATCTAAATTAATTTGTCCGTTGTAAGGACTTCAGTCTTTCTTAGGTGTTCGTTATAAAGACTTCATACTATCCGAGTGTCCGTTCTGAGTTCGCGTAACATTTTGCTAGTTCCTTCATCGATCGCTTTTTGCACCTGTTGGGGAATTATTTCAATTATAGGTAAGTTGGGAAAAGTAGGACTAATGGATGATTCTGTATAACCTCGATCGGAAAGTAAGTAAATTTTTAGTTGCTGATTTCGGTAAATCCAAAGTTCAGGAACACCCATCGCTTCGTAAGCATTTAAAGTAGTTTTAGAAGTAACATCCGCTTCTATTGCTAAATCTGGGGGTGGATACTGTTTTAAATCCAAGTTAGTACAGCCTTTCATTCTGTCAGCATTTTGAATATAGAAGCAGGTATCAGGTTCAATTCCGGCAATTTGCGGACGTTTCAGAGTTGTCGATCTAAAATCCTCCCAATTTCGCCTCTGTATATCCAGAATTGTTGTCAGAATGTAAGCAATAATCCGGTGAGGACGTTCATGTAAGGCTAATGGAGACATGATTTCTAAGGTTCCTTGAAAGTAGGTGACGCGACTGCTGCGTTTTTCTCCTAAGTCAATCAGAATTTGCTCGAAATCTTGCCAAGAAAGGTTAGGGATAGTTATGTGACTACCTGGGGTGAGTTCGATCGTTTTAATGGGAACAGTTACGCTCATTTTTTTGCCTCGCTAAAAGGACTGAAGTCCTTACAACAAACCTCGAATCAGATTTCTATGTTAGCCAATCTTCACCGCCTGGTAATTCAGCTAAAATTACATCAATTTGATCTGGTAAATCTTCTGCTGCATAAGTATAAGTCAAATCCAACATGGTTTTTGCTGTTGTAATAAGTTGAGATAAATCTAATCGTTCGGAAATTTGTTTGGCTTTTAGCTGACCATTGAAAATTTCTAAACTCGCTGGACGAATGGCTAACTTTATTGCTGCTTCTAAATAAGATTGCCATTCATCTGAGGTAAGGTAATAAGAGGTTTTATTGTCTTTAAGGTTTAGTTTTTTAATTTGCACGATCGAATCAGATATGGAATTAGCCCAAGAATTAGTTAACCGTTGTTCGATTTGATTTTTAATTAAGTGAATCATCAGTCTAACTAAAAAAGTTTCAATATTACGAATAATGGCTTGTTTACCCATTGCTTCTAATTCATCTATCAGCGTTAAAGCCTCTTCATACCTCCCCGCTAAAATACTGGCTCTTAAATCTATTAGTTCTTGAACCATAAATATTGCTCCTTAATCAATAATGTTCAATTGTGTTTTCAACCAAGCTCTAAATAACTTCATTGTGGCATTTCTGCCGATAACTTTGCTGCGTTCCAGATGTTCAGGAATTGCCTCAATAATCGGCAAATTAGGAAAAATTAAACTTTGATTTGATTGAACGTACTTACCTGATTGTAAAATATTGATTTCTAATTTTTGTCCGTTATAACGCCAAAGTTCGGGAACTTTTAAATTTTGGTAAATTGCCAATTTTGTTTTCGATGTAATATCAATTTCTATTGCTAAATCTGGTGGCGGATCTACCTTTAAATTTAACCGCTTTTTGCCTCTAATTGCTGCCTCATTTTGGATATAAAAACAATCATCTGGTTCCACTGCGGCAAGCATTTGTTCATTTTCAAAAGTTGTTGAACCTAAACTTCTAAACTCAATATCTATTTCTTCTAAAATTGCCTTAACTAAATCGCCAATAATTACTTTATCATCTTCGTGTTCTGGTAGAGGCACCATAATTTCTAACATTCCTTGACTATAAGCAATTCTAGAATTGCGACTTTCTCCTAAACTGGCTAATATCTCTTGATATTGCTGCCAACTTACATTTTTTAATAGTAATTGTTGACCTGGAGAAACTACAATCTGCTGAATCGCTACCTGCATAAGATTTCTCCTTAATTGCTCAAAACCGCTGTAAAATTCTTAAATTGTCTGTTCGTTGTAAAGACTTCAGTCCTTTTTTTCCAGCTAAAAGGACTAAAGTCCCTACAACAAACTTTCGGGAATTAGCCTTCTATTAATTGCCAGAAACGATCGTCCTCTGATATCGTTTCAAAATCTCGATCGCTTTTTGCTTCTTGGCGATATTTTGGATTAATTCTAATCGCCTGTTCTAGGTTTTCAACCGCTTGTTCTACCTCTTCTTGGAGTGCAAAACAAATCGCTTTGTTGTAATAAGCTGGCGCATATTTTGGCTCAATTTTGGTTGCGCGATCGAAGCTTTCTATTGCTTCTTCATCTCGTTCTAATTTCACCAACATTTCGCCTTTGTAATTCCACGCTTTGTGAGATTCGGGATTTAATTCAATGGCTTTTTCAAAAGCCGAAATTGCGTCTTCGTATCTTTCCAAAACTCCCAAAGCTAAACCTTGATTGATCCAAGCTACGGCATCTTCAGGTTGTAAACTGGTAGCTTTCTCGAAGGATTGAAACGCTTCTTCGTGTTGTTGCAAGGTTCCTAAAGCGACTCCTCGATCGACCCAAGCTTCATGATAATCTGGTTTAATTTGAATAGCTATATCGTAAGCTGCGATCGCATCTTCGTGGCGTTTCAATTTACCTAAAATCATCCCTTTCTGTAACCAAGCTTTGTAATGATTTTCTTGCAGTTGCGTTACTTTATTAAAGATCGCTAATGCAGGTTCAAAGCGTTTTAATTCCTTCAATGCTAAACCGCGATGATACAAACTTTCAGTATCTTCGGGATTAATTTCTAACACTTTATCAAAGGAAGCGATCGTTTGTTCGTACTTCTTCAACTCCCAATAAGCTAAACCTTTCTGATACCAAGCTTGAGTGTTATCTGTTGTGTATTCGATCGCGCGATCGTATTTCGCAATAGCTTCGTGATATTCACCTTCTGCAAACAAAGCATTACCTTGATTCAAGTAATCAGCGGGTGATAAGAATAAGTCAGGATGATTAGCTTTTAGGCGTTGGATTTGTTCGTTTAAAGTTTGCAGTTGGTGATGAGTTTCGGGGATTAGAGATTCTGCGATCGCATCTGAAGAAGTATCAGCTAATCTTTGCAGAATATGGGCTTTTTGCATTACTGCATCTGATTCAATTACGCTTAGTTTGTGCGATACAGAATGTTCTGATTCTCCCAAACTCTGCATCACTTGTTCTTTTCTTGCTTGAATTTCTGCCTGGAATTGAGATACAAAATTTGCCGTTTCTCTGGCTAATTCTTCCAGATGATTTTGGCTGGCTTCTTGTTGCTTTTGGGCTTCTGTTTCTAGTTGTGATAGTTGATTTTTCACTGCTGCTTCTAATTTTTGTAAATTAGCTTGGCTAGCACTTTGTTGTTTTTGGATTTCCGCTTGTAATTGAGTTAATTGATTTTTGATTTCACCGTTTAACTGGGATAAAACTTGTTGAGTTTCTGCTTGTTTGCTGGCAATTCCTGACTGTAGCTTAGTTAATTGATT
This sequence comes from [Phormidium] sp. LEGE 05292, assembly GCF_015207735.1. Classification (GTDB taxonomy): domain Bacteria; phylum Cyanobacteriota; class Cyanobacteriia; order Cyanobacteriales; family Aerosakkonemataceae; genus Floridanema. The sequence continues at coordinate 2,442 of NZ_JADEWG010000192.1, read as the reverse complement.
TCGCACTTCTGTATCTAAACCTTGCAGACTTTGCAAAGTTTGTTCCTTGCTGGCGGCAATTCCCGATCGCCAACCCTCAACCTGTGTAGTAAAGTCTTTTTCTAAAGCCTGTAACCTTTGGAGACTTTCACTCATTTGCCCCAGTACATGAGATTTAGAATTACCCAATTCCTTGGTCATTTCCCCGCTTAATTTTTCCATCTTCTGCATAGTTGAATTATGCAGTTCCTTGGCTTTTTGTTCAGTATTAGCTTGAATTGCCAAAAGTTGGGGAGAAAATTCTGCTTCTAATTGTTGCAGGTTTTGCAGAATGCGATCGCGTTGCGTTTGCGTATCCGAATGCAGCGCAGTTAACTTAATATCAAAATCTGTTTCTGCCTGTTTCAAACGTTGAATTGTCGTATCTTTTTGGGCTTTAACCTCTGATTGCAATTGCGAAACCAAGGGCGCAAACTCTGCACTCAACTTTTGCAAATTCTGGGTCATTAAATCCCGTTGTTTCTGCACATCTGCCAGCAAAATATTCAACTGCGAACCAAAATCTGCTTTGGATTTTTCCAAATTATGAATTATCGATTTTCCTTGTTCTTCGGTGTCTATTTTTACTTTTTCTAAATGCGGATTTAATTCCCCAGCTAATCTTTCCAAACTTTCAACAGCTGAGGTTTTTTGGTGTTGTGCGTCCGATCGCAATTCCACCAAATGCACCTTAAACTCATTACTTACCTCTATCAAAGCTAATTGAGCATCTTTAAGTTGCGTCTCCAATTCCTTTAAAGCTTGTTTTTTCGACTGCGACAACTCCGCAGAAATTTGCGATACATCCTCGTAGCGATCGTCAATTTCCTCTTGGAAATCATTAACTTGTTCGTTCAGCTTCTTCTGTAAATCCGCTGCTACTAACAGAATATTTTGCACTTCTTGACTAGCACTAGCCAATTTCAATTCTAAATCTTTTAACCCACTAAGATGTTCTTTAACAACAACTCCCACCTCTCGCAAAACAGAACGCCGCAACAGGAAAATTGCCACCAAAGAAGCAGTCAAAAGTAAACCTAAAATAGCCAGCAAAACATTAAATAAAGTAGTAGTCCGACTGAAAGCAAGATTTGCCTCCGCTTGAACTTGTTGTTGAATGCGCCTTTCTTCTCTTAAACGCTTCAGTTCTTGTCGTTCCAGAGTGTTAATTGTTGGACTTGTAGGTGCAGTAGTTTGGGCGCTAGCAAGACCAAGGGAAAACAGTAAAGTAGAAAGGACAACACTGCTTTGCAGTATCAAGGCGAGGACTTTTGGATTCTTGCGCTTCATCGGGACTCCCTTTGCCTATCGATCAGGTGTAATGCTCACTAGATTACCAGTGACTTTATTCTAGGATAAGGCAGAAGAACAGCAGAAGGTTCCCAGGCAAAGCGAAGGACTACCTAAGAACAAAAAGCGATCGGTAACAAGCGACTATTGCGATGGGCATCTGGCACTTTTGAAAATAGCCTTACTTCCCGATCGATACAAGTAAAAAGCGACTTTTGATCGCGAGTAATCAGATCCTCTGCCTGTCCTAACATGAGGAATCCATTTTCTCTTAAACTGAAATGAAAGCGAACCAAGGCGCGAATTTGAGCCTCTGGTGTGAGATACATGAGCATATTTCGACAAACTAGCAGATCGATCTTAGGTAAGGGGGCGGTTTGAATCAGGTTGTGAAGGTGAAAGATGAAGGGGTGGCCCAGATCGCTTCGCCAACGGTAGCCATCAGTTCTGCGCTCAAAATATCGCTCCAATAGGTGAGGAGGAATTAGCTCAACTGCGTTAAGAGAATAGTAGCCTCGACGGGCTTGCAGTTGGGCATCTCGATCGACATCCGTTCCGTAAATCCGCACTCGTTTCAGAAATTGTTCTAACCCCAAAGCTTCTGCTAGCAGCATTGCCAGCGAATAAGTTTCTTCTCCCGACGCACACCCCGCACTCCAGACGCGAATTGGCTCATTTGAAGCTTTGTTGGCAACGATCTGGGGGATAACCTGATTTTCTAGATAATCCCAAACTGGGCGATCGCGAAAGAAACAGGTCAAATTAATAAAAATAGTATTCAACAGATGAGTAACTTCATCGGATTGCCGCTGCAAATGGTCGAAATAATCTTGATAACACTCAACCCCAACTTGCTGCATTCGTACCCGTATTCGACGCAAGAGGCTAGAACGTTTATAGTCCGCGAGGTCAACCTGCTGGACTTGGTTGAGATATATCAGTAAGTCTTCTAATTCAGTTGCTTTTAGTGATGGAATGGTAATGGTAGCAAGCGGAAAATCAAGCATAAATAGTTAAATTAAATTGGTGGCTCAACTAAATGAACCCTGTATTCCCAAAGTTTATATGCTGTTCTATACAGTCATCTGTCCAGTTTCGTACACAGGGAGCAAGGGAGATGGGGGGATGGGGAGA
>NZ_JADEWG010000191.1 GCF_015207735.1 [Phormidium] sp. LEGE 05292 | reverse complement strand
GGGTGCAGAGGAGCAGGGGAGATAACTTAAAACTCATAACTTTCTCCCTAACTCAAAACTCAAAACTTCCCCCAGTCCCCAGTCCCCAGTCCCTAGTCCCCTTTTGTAAGGAGTTACGTAATGACAACCGATATCCAACCAACGCCTGCGCCTGCGTCAAGTTTGACTCCCGTGTTGGAAATGCGCGGTATCACCAAACGCTTTCATGGTGTACCTGCTCTCCAAGGAGTGAATCTAACGATTTACCCTGGAGAAGTTCATGCTTTGATGGGCGAGAACGGTGCTGGCAAAAGCACGTTGATGAAAATTCTGGCAGGTGCCTATATTGCTGATGAAGGTGAAATTTACATCAACGGAGAACGGCTCAATATTACCGATCCAGGTACCGCACGGCGGGCTGGCATCAATTTGATTTATCAAGAGTTGAATGTCGCACCCAATTTAACCGTTACCGAAAATATGTTTATGGGCAGTGAGTTGCGCCGAGGGCAACTGCTCGATCGCGAAGGAATGCGGCGAGAAGCTCTTCAGGTGTTGCAGAGTTTGGGTGCCCATTTTGCTCCCGACGATCTGGTATCTGGTTTATCGATCGCCGAACAGCAGTTAGTCGAAATTGCCCGTGCGCTAAAAGACAAAAGCCGGATTCTGGTGATGGATGAACCGACGGCAGCTTTGAGCGATCGCGAGACAGAACGACTATTTGAGGTAATCCACAAACTACGGCGAGATGGCATTGCCATCATTTATATTAGCCACCGCATGGAAGAAGTTTATGCCCTAGCCAATCGGGTCAGCGTATTGCGGGATGGTCAATATATTGGCAGCTTGACAAGGGATGAAATCTCACCGGAACGACTGGTGCAAATGATGGTAGGCCGCCCGATGCAAGACTTCTACGAACATCAGCGACAAACCAGTGTTGGCCCAGTGGTGCTGGAAGTTCGCAATCTGGGCGATGGTCGTAAGGTACAGCCGACCAACCTCACTTTACACGCCGGAGAAATTGTCGGGCTAGCAGGTCTAGTGGGTGCGGGACGAACCGAACTGAGCCGATTGATTTTTGGGGCAGATCCAAAAGCCAGTGGGGAAGTGTGGCTGAATGGCAAAAAAGTAGAGATTAACTCGCCTGGAGATGCGATCGGATCTGGGATTGGTTACGTTCCCGAAGACCGCAAAGACCAAGGCTTGTTTTTGGAAATGACTTCTGGCAAAAACATTGTCCTAAATACGCTGAAGCAGGATGCAAAAGCAGGTGTGCTGAACTGGCGATCGCTCGGCAAAATTGCTAGCGATGCGGTGGAAGACTTCAACATCCGACTTGCCAATCTGGAAATTCGAGCGATGGATTTGTCCGGTGGCAATCAACAAAAGTTGCTGCTGGCAAGGTGGCTGGCGATTAAGCCTAGAGTGCTATTGCTAGATGAGCCAACGCGGGGTGTAGACATCGGAGCAAAAAGCGAAATTTATCGCATCATCAGCGACCTAGCAAAACAAGGCGTTGCCATTTTAATGGTATCGAGCGAATTGCCGGAAGTTGTGGGATTGAGCGATCGCGTCCTAGTGATGCGTGAAGGGCAATTAGTTGGGGAACTGGGTGGTTCTACAGGTACAGAAATTACACAAGAAAACATTATGGCGTATGCCACAGGCGCATCGGAGGTTGCTGAATAATGAGTGAAACTAAATTGCGTCCCATTAAAGATGAAGCGAGCAGTTCTCGATCGCAGCGGCGCAGAGTCGCCAATAACTGGCTTCAAATAGCCGGAATTTTGCCGATTTTGCTGCTGATTTGCATTCTATTCTCAGTTTTGACTCCCAACTTTGCCACAGCAGGGAACGCTGTCAATATTTTACGGCAGGCATCGATCAACATCGTACTCGCCACAGGCATGACCTTCGTCATTCTCACAGGTGGCATTGACTTATCTGTTGGCTCTATTTTGGGTGTGTCAGCAGTTGTTGGCGTACTTGTTTCTCTCATCCCTGCCTTAAGTTGGGCAGCGATACCTGCGGCGCTGTTGACAGGTTTGCTGATTGGTCTGATTAATGGTAGTTTGATTGCTTTTCTTGACTTGCCTCCCTTTATTGTGACTTTGGGTGGTTTGACAGCATTGCGCGGTGTTGCCTATCTTGTTGCTAATGGTACTACCGTCTTGAACCGCAATCTAAACTATGCCTGGATTGGCAATAACTACTTGGGGCCTTTCCCCTGGTTGGTTGTGATTGCATTGCTGACCGTGTTAGCTAGTTGGTTCATTTTGAAACAAACAGTTTTAGGCGTACAAATTTACGCAGTTGGTGGTAATCAACGAGCAGCAAGACTGACGGGGATTAAAGTCGAGCGTATCCTGTTGTTTGTCTATGGTGTGAGTGGATTGCTGGCAGGGTTAGCTGGAGTGATGAGTTCCAGTCGGCTTTATAGTGCTACGGGGTTATTAGGGAATGGTTATGAACTAGATGCGATCGCAGCGGTAATTTTAGGTGGTACCAGCTTTACTGGTGGGATTGGTACAATGCCGGGAACCTTGCTCGGTGCGTTAATTATTGCCGTACTGAACAATGGTTTAACCCTGCTGAATATGTCTTATTTCTGGCAGTTAGTGGTTAAGGGTTTAGTGATTATTATTGCCGTGACGATCGATCGTCTCCGCCGCCGCAACGGACGCTAATAATATCCATACACCCCACCAAAAAACGTTGCTCACATCTGCGTTCATCTGCGTTCATCTGCGGTTCAAAATTTCTAAAATCTCTTTTTTTACCGCAGATAAACACAGATGGACTTACTGAAGTTGCTGCAATTTTTCGCGTAAAATCTCCGCTTGTGTCTGTGCTTCCGCCAAAGCATCCTTATCAGCTTGAACAACTTCAGGAGAAGCATTCGCCACAAAAGCTTGATTATTCAACCGCGCCAAAAGAGATTGAATGTTCTTGTCAATTTTGCTCAACTTCTTCTCTAACTTGCTGCGTAAAGCTGCAATATCTACCACACCCGTTAAAGGAACAATTACTTGAACAGTACCAACAACACCAGTAATTGATTGTCCAACATCCTCATTCAAACTAGGAGTAACAGAGAGTTTTTCCACCTTCGCCAAATCTTGAATATAAGTTTCACCTAATGTCAGAATTTTGCGTTCTTTTTCATTCTCACTTTGCAAAATTGCCGTCACTTTGGTTGATGGTTTAATATCAGCATCAGCGCGTAAATTGCGAATTGTGCGAATCGTGTTAATTAACAAATCAAAATCTGCTTCCAACTCGGAATTAATCAGATTTGTATCTGCTTTCGGAAACTCTTGTAACGCCAAAGAAGCTGATTCATCAGCTTGAGTCAGAGTATGCCAAATTTCCTCAGTAATGTGAGGCATAAAGGGATGAATTAATTTTAAAGTCCCTTCTAAAACGAAAGCAAGAGTTTGTTGAGCAACCTTTTTAGAACTTGCATCAGCATCTTTTTGCAGACGAGACTTAACTAATTCAATATACCAATCGCAGAACTCACCCCAGAAGAAATCGTAAAGGGTTTTCGCCGCTTCACCCAACCCGTAATTATCGATATATTGAGTAGTTTGCTGCACCACCTGATTGTATCGGGAAAGAATCCAACGGTCAGATAATTCTAGGGATTGAGAAATTTCCCCAGTCCCCAGTCCCTCTAAATTCATCATTACGAAGCGGGAGGCATTCCACAATTTGTTGGTGAAATTGCGGGAAGCTTCTACTGCTGAAGACTCACCTTTTTTGCGATTGTAATCTAAGCGAATATCTTGACCAGCGCCAGTAACTTGCCGCACCAAAGTATAGCGTACTGCATCAGTACCATACTTATCAATCAAATCCAAAGGATCGATACCATTTCCCCTAGTCTTAGCCATTTTTACGCCATTTTCGTCTAAGACTAAACCGTGAATATAGACATCACGGAAAGGCATTTTGCCAGTGAAATAACCTGCCATCAAAGTCATTCTGGCAACCCAGAAAAAGATGATGTCAAAACCTGTAACTAGAGTAGCAGTCGGATAATAAAACTCTAAATCCTGTGTTTTTTCAGGCCAACCCAAAGTAGAAAAAGGCCATAAACCGGAAGAAAACCAAGTATCCAAAACATCTGGGTCTTGCTCTAGTTTGACATTTTCGCCAAACTTAGCTTTAGCTTTTTCCCAAGCTTCAGCTTCCGTATGTGCGACAACAAAAGGCGTATGATCTGTGATTTCGTTATTAGTTTCGCTGATAGCATACCAAGCGGGAATTTGATGACCCCACCATAATTGACGAGAGATACACCAATCCTTTAATTTTACCAACCAATCACGATAAACCTTAGTCCAACGATGGGGAACAAAATTGGGGGAATTTTGCTCATCTAAGAATTTTAAAGTTGTTTCACCGAGAGATTGAATTTTGACAAACCATTGAGTAGAGAGGAGAGGTTCGATCGGGGCTTTTCCGCGATCGCTAAATGGTACGCTATGCTTATACTCCTCAATCTTCACCAAAAACCCATCTTCTTCCAACCGTTTAACCACATTTTCCCGTGCCTGAAAACGGTCTTGACCTTGGAACGGCCCCGCATTTTCATTTAGCGAACCGTCCTTATTCATAATATTAATAAACGGCAGATTGTGACGCTGACCCATTTCAAAATCATTCGGGTCATGTGCCGGAGTCACCTTCACACAACCAGTCCCGAAACTAGCATCAACCAACTCATCAGCAATAATCGGAATTTCCCGATTCATAATTGGCAGAGTGAGAGTTTTGCCAATCAAATGTTGATAGCGTTCATCCGACGGATTAACCGCCACAGCAGTATCACCCAACATAGTTTCTGGTCGAGTAGTTGCAACTTCCAAATAACCCGAATTATCTGTAAGTGGATAACGGAAATGCCACAAATGACCATTTATTTCCTTATTTTCCACTTCCAAATCAGAAACCGCCGACTGAGAAACTGGACACCAGTTAACTAAATAATTGCCACGATAAATCAAACCATCATCATAAAGGCGAACAAAAGCTTCAATAACAGCCTTCGTCAAACCCTCATCCATTGTGAAACGTTCCCGTGACCAATCAACCGAGATACCCAAACGGCGCATCTGGTTAACTATTGCACCCCCGGAATTATTTTTCCATTCCCAAGCACGTTCCAAAAATGCTTGACGACCGAAATCAAAGCGGGTTTTTTTCTCCTTTTTAAATTCCTTATCCAGCATGGTATGAACTGCGATGCTGGCGTGGTCAGTTCCGGGAAGCCAAAGGGTGTTAAAACCTTGCATTCGATGGTAACGGACGAGAATATCCATGAGAGTTTGTCCGAAGGCGTGCCCCATGTGGAGACTACCCGTAACGTTGGGTGGCGGAATCACCATGCTGTAGGATTTTCCGTCGTTTTTGGGGTCAGCTTTAAAGGTTTGGTTTTCTGACCAGAATGTTTGCCACTTAGATTCGGTGGAAAATGGGTCGTATTGGGGGGGGAGATTTAGTGTCATTGGTTAAGGGATTCGCTGTTTCTTGTAAAATTTTGCCATAGGGAGAGGGGGAAAGAGTTTTTTTGAACCGCCAAGGACGCAAAGGACGCGAAGGAAGAGAAGGAAGAGAAGAGAAGGAGAAAAAAGAATGAGGCAACCAAGTCAGGAAGTGGAGCAGCTGGCTTATGCTGTTATTGGGGCAGCGATCGAAGTACATCGACTATTAGGGCCTGGGTTTTTAGAGGCAGTTTATGAGGAGGCTTTAGCTGTAGAATTTGACTTGCGAGGAATACCTTTCAAGCGTCAAGTGGTTTTTGCAGTCCACTACAAGGGTCAAGAAGTTGGCGAAGGCAGATTAGATTTTTTAGTGGGAAATAACTTAATTGTTGAATTAAAAGCCTTGGAAAACGTTCCTCCCATACAACAAGCAAGAGTAATTTCTTACCTTAAGGCAACCAAACACCCTCTTGCCCTTCTAATCAACTTCAACGTCCAAATACTCAAAGACGGCATTAAACGCATAGTCCTCTCCTCCTAATCCTTTTCTTCCTTCTTCTTTGCGTTCTTTGCGCTCTTTGCGGTTCAAAAAAAACTCTTAAACCTTCGCCAAAGGACTAATCGGCTTAACATCCGCATTCAGTCCTACAAAGTATAACTCAATATTTAAATCCGGGTAACGCTCCCTAATCTCCCAATAAGCCCTACTCAAATACTCCGTATGCACCTTTAACTCTAAATCCGCATCCTTGCTCAACTCAGGACTAACTTTATCAGCAAAAGCCGCACAATCTTGATGATCCAAAATAATCACTTTTTGAATATGATGCAAGCGATAAGATAACTCTAACTGATCCCAAAAAGCTTGAGCATCAGCCGGATGTGGCAGACCACTTAACGCTAAAGAACTACCCGCCAAAGCAGTTAAATCATATTGATTCCCCAAGTTATTTAAAGATAAAAAATAACGTTCTGCTTCCAAAATCCGAAAATCTATGCAACTGAGAACCAAAGCTTTCGCAGTTTTTTCGGCTAAAGCTGGTCTTGTAAAACCTAAAATACCTAATGAAAGCGCCCCTGGCAAGACCGATCGCAAAAACCAACGACGACTCATCGAACAATCGCAACTATACTTCATGAGGAAATTCAGCCATAAGGCTTTTGTCTATCTGGGTAAACTCTGTTTACGATTATCAAGCAAATGTGAGAACTTTATTTATATAAACTCAAAAACCTAAAACTATGGGACTTTTTGACCAAATACTCAACGCAGTTAATGACCCTAACTTGCAAGCTAATGCAGGTCAACTCGCTAACATTTTTAATAGCGTCCAACAGGTACAGAACAACCAAGGTACTGATAATTCTACAATGCAATCTGCTTTGTCGGGTGTTGGTAGTTTGGTGCGTTCTTCTTTACAGGAAAAGCGCGATCAAGGTGGTAATGAATTAGTTGAAAGTATTATCAATCAATTTGCTGGGAGTTCTCCTAATCCTTCGGCTGTTAATGCTTTATTCGGTTCTCAATGGGAATCTGTTGCAGATGTAGTTTCTCAAAGAACTGGGATCGATCGCAATACCATCCTCCAACTTCTCCCTATGTTAGTACCTCTAGTACTCAATTTCCTCCAATCTGGTAACAATCAACAAAATCCCCAAGCAAGTAATCCTGTTGTTAATAGTTTCCTCGATGCTGATGGCGATGGCGATGTCGATATCGCTGATGCTATGCAAATGGCAAGTCGCTATTTCGGCTAATATTAGTATGTTGTTGCGCTAAGCGCGAAGACAGCGCAACAACGTACCTTTTAACCTTCGGTACCTCGATCGATCTTTGCTATTTCTGCTTCAGTTAATGTCACTTCTAATGCACGCACTGAGTCTTCAATACTCGCAACTTTACTCGCCCCAGGAATCGGTAAAATACTAGGCGATTTCGACCGCAACCATGCTAAAACAATACAATATACAGATACTCCTTTTTCTTTTGCTAGTTTGGCGATCGCTTCTACATCTCCTAAACTACCAACTCTCCGACTCCCACCCAACGGACTCCAAGGCAAAAAAGTTAAACTTTCTCTCTCACAATATCTCAATACTCCATCAATTTCTGGTGCGCGATACCAAGGGTTAAATTGATTCTGTACAGACACAATTTCTACTATGTCACGCGCCTGTTTAATCTGCTCAACTGAAAAGTTAGAAACGCCAACAAATTTAATTAATCCTTCGTCCACTGCTTCTTTGGCTACTGTCAGCGATTCTTTTATACTATACTCTGGATCTGGGGCGTGATATTGCCATAAGTCGATCGCTTTCTTCCCCCCCAACGCCGCAAAACTTTCCCTAATTGTCTTCCTTAAATGTTCGGGATTTCCATTCCTTGTCCATGCACCATTCGGACGCATCAATCCGCCTTTAGTAGCAACAATCACATTACTAAGATCGCCAGGATATTCGCTTAATGCTTTGGCAATTAGTTTCTCATTGTGATGTTTATCTGTCTCATCTTTACAATAAGAATCTGCTGTATCAATGAATGTAATTCCCAAGTCAAGCGCACGATGTATCACTTGAATTGATTGCGATTCAGGCGGTCTGTTGCTTAATGACATCGGCATTCCACCCAGACCGATCGCACTGACATTAATATTAGTCTTTCCCAGGCGTTTTGTTTCCATTACTAGACCTTGGCTGCACCTTTAAATTATAAGTTACTCCAATCAATCTCAGCTTGATTCAAGTATCTCTAATGTCATCTCTTCTTCTGAGTCTATCTCAATATTCTGTATTTCTTGTAAAGTTTGCCACCCAGCTTGCCACATTGTCCGGTCTTTCAAAGCTTTCGCATTAATCCAAAACCGCACGTTTGGATCGCAAGAAGCTACCATCTCAGCAAATACCCACTCGCCTTGGTTTTTGCGGTTTACCACTTGAAAATGTCTCCAACCCCAAGTTTTTTGTAAAGCTGTCCACTTAGAACCAACTAAATAGGGAAATTTCTTATTCTTCGGCATTTTTCAACTTTATCTGTCTCCAGATAGTGTGTATTTCCTAATACTAATTCTAGGCTAAAAACGTATGTTGTTGGTGGAAAATAATTATGGCTGAAACACCTAAACAGCCGGGATATAAAGATAATGTTGATGCGCCTCCTCAAACTGACGATGAAAGAGTGGTAGACCCCAGAGATTTAGTTCGCACTGGTAACATTCCCGACAACCCCAAAGAACTTCTTTCTAATCCCGGTTTTGCCCCGCAAATGATTAATGAAGGCGACAATTTGCGGGGAGATTTACGCGAAGATGAATAACAAATTTTGCTGAATTAATAATTGCTAAAACAATAGCTTTTCTTCCCTTCTGTCTTCTGCCTTCTGCCTTCTGCCTTCTAAAATAGCTTGATGCCTGCTGAACTTTTCTGAGAACAAAAAAATTCAACAGGCATCAATTGAAACTTACTTCAGTTTAGAACAAACCGAGAGTCAGAGATTTGTCGATCGGGAAAATTGCCCCAATACCTAGCCACAGAGTTACCAAAGTACCAAATAAAAATACTGCGGTTGCTACTGGACGACGGAAGGGGTTTTGGAATTTGTTCACGCTTTCAATGAAAGGTACCAAAATCAAACCTGCGGGTACTGCACTCATCAGCAATACACCCAACAGTTTGTTAGGTACTGTACGCAAAATTTGGAATACAGGCCACAAGTACCACTCTGGCAGAATTTCCAAAGGTGTCGCAAACGGATCGGCAGGTTCGCCCACCATTGCGGGGTCGAGAACTGCTAAACCGATACACAACGCGATCGTACCCATAATTACGATCGGGAAGGTATACAACAAGTCATTAGGCCAAGCTGGTTCACCGTAATAGTTGTGACCCATGCCCTTTGCTAGTTTGGCGCGTAATACGGGATCGCTAAGATCCGGTTTCTTAAGTACAGACATCTTTAAAAAGTGCGCTCCTCTGTCGAGATATGAAAAAACAGCAGTTAGCTTCTGATTTTACAAGGGGCCAGAGATACCTTGCTTGCGAATCATCAGGAAGTGTAGCAGCATAAATACTGCAATTACCCAAGGCAGCACAAAAGTATGAGCACTGTAATAACGAGTTAGCGTGGCTTGACCAACACTGGAACCACCACGTAACAAGTCAGCAATCAATACACCAACTACGGGAATCGCTTCGGGTACACCACTAACGATTTTTACCGCCCAATAACCAATTTGATCCCAAGGTAAGGAGTAACCCGTTACACCAAAGGAAACGGTGGTTACAGCCAAAACCACGCCTGTCACCCAAGTTAATTCCCGGGGCTTTTTGAAACCACCAGTTAAATAAACTCGGAAAACGTGCAGAATCATCATCAGCACCATCATGCTGGCAGACCAACGATGGATGGAACGAATTAACCAACCAAAGTTGACTTCATTCATGATGTACTGTACCGAGGAAAATGCTTCGGTGACAGTTGGCTTGTAATAGAAGGTCATGGCAAATCCAGTGGCGAACTGGATCAAAAAGCAAACTAAGGTAATCCCACCCAAGCAATAAAAAATATTTACGTGGGGAGGTACATACTTGGTGGTTATATCTTCCTCAAGTGCTTGGATTTCCAGGCGTTCCTGGAACCAGTTATATACTGACGAGTCTTTTACCTGCTTAGTAAACATGAACCAAGAGTTCCTAATCTCATGTATTGCTGATGTCGCGTTTCCCAATCTCCCGCTTTGAGGATGGGTTTAATTAAAAGCCAACCTTTGTCTGCTTAGGGATAAAAATTTTTGCCCCTCAGAACTGTAAGACAAATACAGTCTGTGTTTAATTTTATGCAGGTTGTTAGCCCTGTTGAGCGTTTTATTTTCGATCCTTTGGAAAAGGATGAGCTTTGCTACGCTCTCAGTTCTATTAAAAAAAGTAACATAGTCGGACATTGGTTTTCATAATTTCCCCAGAGGATTTGGGATGGGGAGATGGGGAGATGGGGGG
>NZ_JADEWG010000190.1 GCF_015207735.1 [Phormidium] sp. LEGE 05292 | reverse complement strand
CCTTGTCCCCTTGTCCCCTTGTCTCCCTGCCCCTGTGCCCCCCTGTCTCTTTGTCCCAAATTATTGCAACTTGTTACAAAGTATTCCAAAAAGGGGACAGTTTGACGGAAATTGGTGAACGAACAACCCCTAAGTCAGGAGATGAGCAATATGTCTATATCCGATACCCAAGTGTTCGTAGCCCTTGTTGTAGCGTTGATTCCTGGAATTCTCGCTTTCCGTCTGGCAACAGAACTCTATAAATAAACAACTCCCGTCTAGGGAATGGGGGTTTTTGAGAAGCTTGAGATGGGAATTGGGCAAAATACCTCTCTCTTGTCTCTTGCCTCTCAATAACCCTGCCAAGGGTGGAATTTTTCTGGGCATTTAAAGGAGGAAGCGGCTGTCAGGGTATCTGGGTAATTGAATGTGGAGTTCTCAGATCGGCACAAATAGTGTAAATAGTCTGGTACTAGCTGCAATCAACTGCTAGGATATACCGTGCTGCTTGCTTCCTACCACACTGTAAGATATGCTTGCCTCACTTTTGGTGTGGAATGTCATCATCTCAGTCAGGTATGAACGTCAGCTTTCCATTTCCTTAGCGACTTAGCCCTGGTTGTAGTTTAGGAAAAAAGCTTTTCAGGATCATGAACGCAATTCAACCGTCAAGACCACACCTGGAACCTGTAGAATCTCCAAAAGTTGTGCGCCAAAAAGTGCGACAGTTGCAAACTCGGCAAACTGATGCACTTCCTTTAGAAACAACTGTTAAATTAGCAGTAAATGTATTTATTTCTGGAGTAGCAGTTTCTAGCTTGGTACATTTATTGCCTTATCACCAATCAATACAAACCAAGTTACAAGAAATTAGGTTTGAAGTTAAAGAAACTGAGCAGCGGGTTAATCGCTTGCAATCTGAGTACAAGCGTACCTCCGATCCGCAACAAGCAAAAAATATTATCCGCGAACAGAGTCATTTAGTCGATCCTGCACGCCGTCAGATTATTTTGCTGGACAAAGATGATAAAAAGGTTCAGGAGATAGATTAAGTAACCATTTCCGATTAATTTTTCGGATTTGTTTAGAGTAACAGGTAAAGGGGAGCAATATGGCGACCCTTCCTGTTTAAGCTAAAACTGAAAGGGACTGAGGATTTCGTCGATCCAGGTTTGAATTTGCTGTTTTTGGCGACCTTCGGGGAAGAAGGGGAGGGCACGGCGATAGTCGGCGATCGCATAATTCCAGTCACCCCGCAGGTGGTGGGTGCGTCCCCGTTCTTTCCAAGCTTGTCCTTGGAGTTGTCCTAATCTTAAGGCGAAGTCGAAGTTTTCTAGAGCCTGATTGTATAATTTTAATTCTCTATAGGTAATGCCCCGATTAATTAAAGCGCGAACATGAAGGGGGTTGAGATCGATCGCGCGGTCATAATCTGCGATCGCTTTCATTAATTCTTTTTTGGCAGCATAGTAATTAGCGCGGTTATTATAGGCAGCTGCTAAGTCGGGATTGAGTTGAATTGCTTTGTTATAGTCTGCTAAGGCGGCATCTAGTTCACCGCTTTGATAATAAATAAATCCGCGATTGTTGTAATCGTTGGCGTTATCCGGGTGGCGATCGAGCAAACAAGTTATCATCGCAATGGCTTCCGAGTAGTCCCCTTGAAGCATTTTGTGTTGAGCTAATTTCCGCAGACTAGTTTCTAGTTCTACGTGAGTGGATGCCAAACTGGGTGTGACTGAAGAGTTGCCTTCTTGACTTGGACAATCAAATCGGTTAGGGTAAAAAGCCGTGTTTGCCGATGGAACGTTCGCGCAGGCTTGATGTTTGAAACAATCTTGGTTGTCAACGAAATAGCTTGTGTTCATCTGATCCCTACAATCGCTTAAGCTAACTTTTGTTCCACACCTTACACTTTAGAAACTTGTGACTCAAAATCTCTCTATCTCTTGTGTCACTTGTAGATGTGTCTTTAGTAATAAAGACTGTCATTGCTAGTGATTAGTTCAGAGAGTGATAACATTTAGTGGTCAATTTGCTATTTGTCCACTGAGTACAAGCTACAGATTGGATTAACAGCATTCCTGAAATAGGATTAGATGCTATAATTTGCACCTTTGGAATTTCTACTGACGTTTCTGTACTCGATCCGGAAAGATTTATGTCCCCAAAAACGTAATAATACGTAGTGAAACTCTGTTTGATTCCGATATGCTTAGAGTCCGGGTCGCGGTAAGATCCAAACTGATAGACAGTCAATTGGACAGATATCTTTGTTGCTCAATGTGAGATTACCATGACAACCGCTTTCCTAAATGCTAAAGCTTCTGATGTGTCAGCTGATGATTATGTGGTGCTGGGACTAGCGACTTGCTTTCTGAAAGCAGATGGAGAAGTACATCAGGTTTCTGTGGTGGAACCTATTCCTTCTGCGGCGCTAGAAGCATTGATTAAAGGCATTCCTACTTCTTATCAATTTGCTGGTGCGACTACTTTGGGGGCGGTTTTACCCAGTGAAATACCGCAGTTACCAGCAGATTTTCCTCCTGATGCTCAGTTTTGTGATGAGTTTGCGGAAAGAGCGATCGCAGCGGCGCGTACTTACAAAAGTCGTCCGGTTGCCCAATCCCATATTCCCCAAGGTACAACCCGCCAAGATTTTAATTATTCTGTAGAACGTAAGCGGGTGTTGAATTCTCAGCGCATTGTCCGTACTGAGGATAATGTGAAGCAGCACGAATATACACACAAGACACTTTAACAGATTTACTGAGTTGATCCAAGATGTTGAAATTATACGGCGGAGCCTTTAGTCGGGCGGGAATTGTTAAATGGTATCTGGAAGAGTTGGGTGTTCCTTATGAGTTCGTTTTGTTGGATATGAAAAATGGGGAACACAAACAACCTGAGTATTTAGCAATTAACCCTGTAGGAAAAGTCCCGGCAATTGTGGATGGGGATTTTCAACTTTGGGAGTCGGGTGCTATTCTGTTGTATCTGGCGGAAAAGTACGGCAATTTGTCTAGTTCCCCGGAGTATAAAGCTATTTTGGCTCAGTGGGTTTTGTTTGCTAATGCTACACTGGGGCCTGGGGTATTTGTGGAGGCAAATCGCGATCGGGAAATGCCCCGCTTAATGACTGCATTAAACTCAATTTTGGAAAAACAACCTTTTTTGTTAGGTGAAGAGTTTAGTGTAGCAGATGTGGCAGTGGGATCGATGTTAGCCTACATTCCTATGGTCTTGAAGGAAGTTGATCTCAACCCCTATCCGGCTGTTCTAGATTATATGAAACGGGTGACAGAACGCCCTGCTTTTCAAAAAGCAATGCAGCGATAAATTAAGAAAGCAAAAGGCTTTAGCTTAAGAGAAAAAGGAAGGGGTAAGGGCTAACAAAGAAAAAAATCCTTTCCCCTTTCGCTTTTAAGTTTTATCCTTTTCCCTTGACAAAAAATACATATTAATAGTAATTTAAAATAATTTAGAATCATCATTTAAAAACTTCTTCCCTAAAAAAGCTAGATTAATTGCATAAACAAAAATAGAGAGCTAACTTAGGTTTGGGGTGTTGTTCTCCGGCACAATACAAATTGCAAATTTGACAAATAAATCTTAAAAATATGCCAGAAATCAGACGTAACCTAATTACTAGAGATTGGGTAATCATTGCTACTGAGAGAGCGAAAAGACCCGATGAATTAGTTACTCCAAAACCTGTCAAAACAGTGCTATCATCCTACAGCGCAAATTGTCCCTTTTGTGGAGGAAATGAGGAACGTACACCTATTGAATGTGGTCGAATTAGTAATGGTAATGATTGGAAAGTGCGTTCTGTTCCGAACAAATTTCCCGCCTTAATAACTGGAGGCGAACCTGTAATGACCATCCAAGGAATTTACCGTTCTATAGAAGCCATAGGTGTTCACGAAGTAGTAATTGAACACCCTCGCCATGATTTAACTACTGCTTTGCTACCTGTGGAAGATGTAGCTAATATTATTTTACTATACCGCCAACGCTATCAAGAAATTAAAAAAGATCCGAGAGTCAGAGCAATTATTATTTTCAAAAATCATGGCGAAAGAGCAGGTACTTCTCTAGAACATCCTCACTCGCAAATTGCTGCTACTCCGGTTGTACCATCACAAATTCGCATTCGCATTGAAGAGGCAATTCGATTTTTCGATGATACCGGAGAATGTTTGTTTTGCCGAACTTTGCAAGACGAATTAGCCGCAAATCAAAGAATCATTGTAAACAGCGAACACTTTGTTGCTTTTATTCCTTATGCGGCGCTTTCTCCGTTTCATATTTGGATTTTTCCCCGTCGTCATAGTTCGTCTTTTGATGAAATTACTGATGCCGAAGTTTGGGATCTTGCCTTTACTTTGAAAACTGTGTTAGCCAAATTATACTATGGTTTAAATAATCCAGATTATAATTATTCTATTCGTTCTATTCCCACTGACTCATTTGCAAAAGATTACTTTCACTGGTATTTAGCTGTTGTACCTCGGTTGGGAATTACTGCTGGTTTTGAATTAGGAAGTGGGATGTATATTAATCCGGCTTTACCGGAAGAAAGCGCCAAATATTTAGCAGAGTTACAAATTCCTGATTCAGGTTGAATAATCGGATTTAGAAGTTATTTAATAGATAAAATTGCCTTGCTTTTAACTAATTGTTTAAAATCCTGAAATGGCAGGGGATGACTAAATAAGTAACCTTGCATTTCATCACATCCATTTTGGCGAAGGAATTGCAGTTCTCCTTCTGTTTCCACTCCTTCAGCAATTACTTTTAAACCTAATTGATGAGCCATATCAATTATCGTTTTAGTAATGGCTTTCTTTTTGCTATTTCGATCGACATCACGAACAAAACACTGATCGATTTTTAAAATATCAAATGGTAGTTGTTGCAAATAGTTTAGTGAAGAATATCTGGTGCCAAAATCATCGATCGCAATTTTAATCCCCAATGATTTCAATAATTTTAATTGATTAACTGCTAAAGTAACATCTGCAATTAACAAACTTTCCGTTAATTCCAATTCAATACATTTGGGTTCAATCTCAGCACTTAAGATAATTTTAAGTAACTGTTGGGGTAACTCTTGTTGATTGAACTGATAACCTGATAAATTCACTGCAACACGGATAAATCCTAATCCTTCTTGATGTAGAGCTTTTGTATGTTTACAAGCTGTTTGCAAAACCCAATCACTGATTGGTTTAATCAAACCTGTTTCTTCAGCTATGGGAATAAATTTAGCTGGGGAAATAAATCCTTTCGCTTCTTGATACCAACGCAAAAGAGCTTCTGCACCGACAATTTCACCTGTGCGTAAATCTACTTTTGGTTGATAGTAAAGTTGCAGTTCTTGACGTTCTATAGCATGACGCAAATCTACTTCTATTGCTAGTTCGTTAGCCCAATCTATACTGAATAATTTTTGATAAAATTCATAGCGATTTCCCCCAATATTTTGGGCATAATTCATGGCTTTTTTGCTATTATTTATTAATTCCTCTAATTCATAACCATCATCATTAAAATTTGCGATTCCGATGCTGGCGGTGACAAAAAATTCTTGAGAATTAATCAATAAAGGTTCGTTAAATAATTGGAGAATTTGTTGAGCGACGTAGCTAATTTCTTGTTTATGTGTTAGAGGATTGAGGACGATCGCAAATTCATCATTATTTAACCTAGCTAAAATTCCGCGCTCGCCTAAACGATCAATTAATCTTTCTAATAATAAGTTCATCAATAATTCTTTTTCTTGATAACCTAATATGTTGTTGAGTTTTGGTAAACGATCTAAACGTAAACAAAACACCGAAGCAATACTCTGAGTATTTTTTACTGAATTCAGAGCATTAATAATTTGATTAAATTGTTTTTCTAATAACGTTAATTTTGGTACTTGATTTAATTGTTGCAATTTTTCTTGAGCCACTTGAATTTGTGCAGTGTAACGATTTGCCATTGCTTTTTCAGTTTCATATCTTTGTAAAGCAATTTCAATAGTAGTGCGAATATCTTGCGGCTTAAAAGGTTTAACTAAATAACCGTAAGGTTCTGTATGCTTGGCTTTTTCTAAAGTATCATTATCGGCATAAGCAGTCATGTAAACTATAGGAACCTGGAGTTGAGTATGAATTGTATCTGCTGCTTTTATGCCGTCAATATCTCCTGGTAACATGATATCCATCAATACTAAGTCTGGATGATTAGCGATCGCTTCTTGAATAGCTTCTTCACCCGTACTAACTACACCTACTACCTCATAACCTTGTTGTTTGAGATTTCGGGAAATAATTTCGGCTGCAATTAGCTCGTCTTCAACTATAAGGAGTTTAATTTTTTTCATGTTTATTTTTTGCGATAACCATTAACATGATTTTTGATTAAGTATAGCAACGGACACATTGGTTAGGTCATCATATTTTGATTTAAAGATAACTACTAAACAGGGAACAGGGAATAGAGAAATGTCCTAACCGCTTTGGCGATCGCTATAACTAGGAATTTTAAATCCTTCGTTTATACTGTAACTGCTTAAAGGTTAATTTAACAACAGTCCCAGATTGAAAATCAAATTCTAAATTAGCTTTCAATTGCTTGGCGAGAATCTTGACTAGTTTCAATCCCAAAGAAATAGGATTTTGCCAGTCTACAGTCGCTGGAATGCCAATTCCATTATCTGCCACAATTAAATTTAATTGCTGATTTTCCGATTGAAATAATTGTACTTTAACATCTCCACATTGACCATTAGTAAAGGCGTGTTTATAAGCATTTGTAATTAATTCATTAATGATTAAACCGCAAGGAATAGCTGTCTCTAAATTAAATGATAATGCTTCAGCTTCGACAATTAGTTTAATACTTTTGGAACTGCTATTCAAAGATGTGCAAAGATTACCAATTAACTGCTGAATATATTTATCTAAATTCACCTTTCCTAAATCTTCAGATTGATATAATTGCTCATGGATTAATGCCATTGTGTAGATGCGATTTTGACTATCATTAAAAATCTCTAAGAGATTAGGATCGTTAATACTATGAGCTTGTAAATGTAAGAGGCTAGCAATTACATGAAGGTTATTTTTGACGCGATGGTGAATTTCTTTAAGTAAAATTTCTTTTTCTTCCAGTGCTAAATGAATTTTTTGCTCTGCTTCTTTGCGCTGAGTAACGTCACGCACTATAATTAATACTTCATCTTTACCACAAGGCGAAATCCGAATTTCTTCATAAGCAATTTTGTCGTATTTTACGAGTTGATGTTCGTAAATTTGAATTTCTTTAGTAGTTAGTGCTTTTTCTATATATTCTAACTGTTTTTGCAGAATATCTGGTTTAAGTAATTCGGAAAGGTGGGTAGCGAGCGGTACGTAATTTTTAGCTGAAGAGTCTTTGGGAGGAATGAAGTTTAGGCAACTTCCATCTCTTTTTACCCGCAACAATAAATCGGGAATTCCATCAATAATTGCCCGATTTGTGGCTTCGCTTTGCCATAATGCTTTTTCTGTTGTTTTACGTTTCGTAATGTCAGTTACCATAATCAATGTACCAATATATTCTCCTGTTTGTTTATGAATTGGTGAACAAGATACGATCGCCCATAAATCCGATCCATCTTTACGCTGAAATTTAAAATCCTGCTGTTCTCTAATATGTTGAAAGCAAAGTTTGATTCTTTCTTTGGCAATAACTTTGCTTTCTTGAGCTATAAATTGAAGAAATGATTTTCCCATCATTTCTTCGACGGTATAGCCCAGCATTGTGGCTATTTTATTATTAACAAAAGTAGTGTTTTCTTGAGGATCTATCTCCCAAATTCCCTCAACAGAAGTTTCCATAATTCGACTATATTGTTCTTCCCTGGATCGTAATGCTTCTTCTGTAAGTTTGTGAGTGCTAATGTTACGAACTATAGCCAGAATTTGGTCATTTTTCCAAGGAATTAGGCGAGCTTCTTCCCAACCTGTTCGTCTGTCTGCACAAGTTAAGTCATATTCAATAATAACTTGAGTTTGAGTTTGTCTGGCTTGCGCGATCGCATTTTTATATTGAGCAAAAACATTTGTTGGTAAAATTTCAGATAAATGTTTTCCTAAAAAGTTTTGATTAGGTAAATGTAAATTTAAGTTTGCTGCTGTATTCTGATAATCTGTAACTCGGTAACTTCTGTCTATGTAAAATATTCCATCAGGAATAGCTTGTAAAATAGCTCTCATCTCTTCTACTACTGAAGCTAAGTAATCTTTTCTTCGGGTAATTTTTTTAGGGAAAAAGTGAAACTTGAATGATTGGATACAGGCTGGAAAAGCGGGGAATTTAGATTGACATACTAAATAAATTAGTAGAATATATATCAGATAATAAATCAATAAAATTGGGCTATTCAGAATTAATTCTAACCCCCTTATACTCAATTCCTTGCTGACAAATTGTTCGATATCAGCCATTGTAATTAGTTTCCTTTACTTGATGATTGTCTATTCTTAATTTCAGCAAGCACCGAACAAAAAATTTTACAATCTTGCAACTTGATATATTTAGTTTTGGTAATTTTAAGGATTTTTCGCTTAAAAGTTAACCATGTATAAATAGATCGTTTGGCTGCAAATTTTTGACCGCGATCATTTTTGATTGAAAATCAAACTAGAACCTGGTATTTCAATATTGACAATTGTCCAATTTAGTTAGAGAATCATTAATGATTGCAAGCACTGAGTAATATCTAATTAAAAATATAAACCAATTTATTAAATTTGTATAGATAAATATATTTAATTTTAATATAAATTATAAATTATCCATAATTTTAAGGGAAAATCAATAAAAAAAGTGTTATTAATCATAGTTATATATAGTTTAATTGCAAAAATAAACATAACTTTGAATCGATCGGCACTTTTACTTAATTATTTCCGCAAAAATCTTAAAATAAGTGAAAAATACGGAAATTTACTGAGAAAATTTACTCATACAGTTTTACTGCGCCAAAGTATTGTTTTTATCAAGGGGAAAGAATGTTCCCAACCTTTCCCCCTTACCCCTTTTTCCTAGCTTCTGAGAAATTTTAACTTTAGAAGTGGTTTACTTCACAAAAACCCAGCAAAAAGTAACGAATTAAGTTGTATATTCAGCGTTAATCTTCACATAATCGTAACTCAGGTCACAGCCCCAAGCTTTGCCAGAGCCATTACCGTTACCAATGCTGACAGAAATTAACACTGTGTCATCTTGTAAAAAAGTACCCGACGCTGCTTTTTTGAGATATTCATTAGCCGCAGAACGATCGAAAGGTAAAGGTTGACCATTTTCCATTAACAGGAAATTACCTAACCTAATTTGCAAATCTTTTTGGTCGAAATGCACACCTGCACGACCAGCCGCAGCCGCAATTCTACCCCAATTTGGGTCACGACCGAAGATAGCAGATTTGACCAAAGAGGAGCCAGCGATCGTTCTGGCAACTTGACGCGCTGCGCGATCGTCTGATGCGCCAGAAACTACCACTTCAATTAAGCAAGTAGCACCTTCGCCATCCCGCGCCATTGCCTTAGCCAAATGTTGACAAACTGCGGTTAACATTGCTTCTAGCTTCTCTGCTTCTGGACTCTTTTCCGTAATTGCCGGAGTGCGGGATTGACCATTTGCCAAAGCAATTAAACTGTCATTGGTGCTAGTATCGCCATCCACTGTGATTTGGTTAAAAGTTTTGTCAGCGGCGCGAGAGAGCATTTCTTGCCACAGAGAAGGTGAAACAGCGGCATCGCAAGTAACAAAAGATAACATTGTTGCCATGTTCGGATGAATCATCCCCGCACCTTTGGCAATTCCCCCAATTCGCACTGGACGACCATCAATGGTAGTTTCTAAAGCAATACTTTTCGGAACAGTATCCGTAGTCATAATTGCCCTTGCTGCTGTGTCTCCGCCAGTTTCGGAAACGGAAGCAACTAATTGGGGAATAGCAGCTTTTAAGATATCCATTTTAATTCTTTGACCGATTACGCCAGTCGAGGCGAGTAAAATCGAATCCGCAGGAATATTTAAAGCTTCTCCCAAAACTTGAGCGCATTCTTCTGCATCAGTCATGCCTTGTGAGCCTGTAGCAGCGTTAGCTTGTCCAGAATTGCAAAGAATCGCTCTGGCACTGGGTTTAGTTTGCAATATTTGCCGACAATAGTCCACTGGCGCAGCGCGGACTACAGAGGTGGTGAAAACTCCAGCTGCGATCGCTTCTTCATCCGACACAATTAACGCTAAATCCGGCAATCCCGAAGCCTTCAATCCCGCCGTAATACCCGCCGCCCGATACCCTCTCGGTGCCGTAATGCTACCACTTATTTCCCGCCAATCTGACATTTTTTCTTCTCCAAACAGCTTTTGCTTGTTTGAAAGGCGATTATATCAGGAAAGGCAGAAGGCAGAAGGCAGAAGGCAGAAGGCAAGAAAGGCAGAAGGCAAAAGGCAGAAGGCAGAAGGTAGAAGGCAGAAGGGAAGAAAGGCAGAAGGCAAAAGGTAAGAAAGGCAGAAGGTAAAATTCACCTTGTCCCCTTGTCCCCTTGTCCC
>NZ_JADEWG010000018.1 GCF_015207735.1 [Phormidium] sp. LEGE 05292 | reverse complement strand
CGTTTAACAACTCTAATTTTAAAATGAAGAATCCTTCTTTTTCATAAGCAGTGAAAACTGTAACGTTTGGTAAGTTTAATAAGGTATCTAGATGAAAATCCATCGTCCTTTTCGGGTAAAATGTAGTGCTAACTACATTTTACCCCATGATGCCGGAAGACCCAGCTAACTCTGCGATCGCCTTAAGTTTTTGCGATTTGGTTAACTGTTTAGTTTTATAAACTTTCAATGTTTTAATTAACTCAGAGCCTCGCAGAACAAAAGGTTCTTTCCAAGGTTCTGTCTGTTGGGCTGCGTATGTAGCAAATATGACATGGAGCCTTGCTGCCATCACCCCATATCGATCAAGAATTTCATCTTCAGCTTGAGATGCTATTGATTCTGGTTGATTTGCCAGTTTGTTGAGTATGTAAAACTCTATGAAGCGTCCTTTACCAAAAGGCTTTTGAAAATAAAGACGATCTGGAGCGTACTCACTCCAATCTGGAGATTTAAGAAACGCTTGGCTGGCGCTAATGATAGGTGCTCCTGTGGCTGTCATCTCGTAGGGTCTGCTTCCAAACAACGGTGGTTGGGTTAGAGGTAGATTTTTGGTTTGGTGAACTCGGTTGGGGGTGTTATCCGAATCCGATACTTCTAATCCTCTAAATTTTAATTTTGACGCACCTTGGGTGACGCTTGCATTCCCTAGAGTAGTTTCCTGTTCAGCCATCAATTTTTTCCTCCTCTAGATGGCTGTTTGTTTATGTATGGTATAGAATCAGCTTTAACTGTACGGTTGTTTTGTTTTTCTCTCCTTGTGCCTATGAATTTAAGCGGTACAATGGGAGGGTACATCTGCTCTAGAGCAAAATGTAAAAGTGACATTTTAGTGTGACATCCTGACATTCATAACTTTCTAAAGATGACATTTACTAGATGTCAATGTCAATTATGTGGGAAATTTTGGCAAGCGCCGAGTAGTCGCTCTGGCGAGCTAGGGTTTTTGGGAAGAATGGAGTATAAAAGATGCAGGTAAGTACAACACCTAAATTAAAGTTGGCTAAATTAGTTAAAGAACTGCGAGGGGAGAAAAGTCAGCGCAACTTTGCCAAGCTATTGGGTGTCAGCTACTATGCTGTTCAGACTTGGGAAAAGCAGGCAGCTTTACCGGATGAAAAGAATCTACAAAAACTAGCTGACTTAAAAGGTTGGACACTATTACAACTGCAAATTTACTTGCAGGACTCAGAAAAAAACAATGTGGCGATAACCGATCGCACGGATGACTCAAGCTGGTTGGAAAACGTAAGAAATGGACAGCCAACACAAGCATTGCGTTGGTCTATAGACGATCTAATTGCAGAGGTGAGAACATTGCCGTTTGACGCAGCGGCTAAGGTGGCTCAAGTAGCATTAGAGACGATGACTGTTAAGGGGTCTTAATTAAAAAATGTCGAGCTTTAACTACACAATAGACATAAGAATCAAAAATATTTAAAGAAGCAAAAGATTTTTTTAAGGGTAATAAATTCATTTTTTCATTAGTTGTATTAGGTCTAGTTGAGAAGAGTAGACCTACTTTTTTTGACAACTCTGAGTTAAACCCGTACTTATTAAGGTAAGGAATTGACCGAGAGTTGTCCTCTCTTCAGCAACTTCTCTGCTATATTTTTCATCTTATCTGCGAAAATAGGACGTATCTCTAAAATTTTAGTGTCGGTTCGCGCATAAGTTGAAAAAGGGGCAACGGCAGATATACCCTTTAAGCCACCTTATTCGCAGATAAGTTGAAAAAAAGACTGCTTATTTGCACATAAATTGAAAAAAGTGATGCCAATTTGCAGGTGGTAATGCGACCCATAAATACAATCCTAATAGACCAACCACCTGCGATCGCAAGTCAGGGTTTGACTGTCGGAGGCTGGATTGATAATCACACCTGCTGCGGTAAATACAACTCTAAACATCCAGATCAACAAAGGATAGGATCGCACAATCAGCCGACTGGAAGTTTACTGAACAATTTGCATTGTGAGGTTTCTCAGCAGTAACTCTACAGTTAAAGTTCCTATAGGCGCTACTCCATTCTGCAAACGGTCTACGGACTTTACTTCTACTCTTTTTCAACTTATCTGCAACATTTTTTCAACTTGTCTGCTACTTTTTCATCTACTCTGCATCATTTTTCACTTTGTCTGCGAACCGACAGCGAACCGACACATTAGTTAAATTATCTATATTTATGTATATACTTAAACAAGCTATTTTATAGATTTTGTATATAAAGTAACTTTATTATCTATACGATGCTAGATGGATATCTGGAAAATAAACAAGGACTAGAGGTATATAGGCAATGAAGCAGAAGAAGTTAGCGACATTTCGGATAGATGCTGATGAATGGGTTGCTTTTCAGGAGTGGGCAAGGCGTAGCGGCACAAATGCTTCAGCAATACTTGTTAACTATATTGAGGAATGTCTAGAGCGGACACCGACAAGGTTTTCTCACTTCCCCATTGAACGAATGAATAAAAATATAGATAAACGCCTAGATAATATAGAAGAAAGGCTCAAACTTCTCGAAACATCTCTTGAGGCACGTATTCAAAAGGAAGTCCAACAACAGATAGCTATCTCTAATCAAGAATTTATGCAAAAACATAAAATTAATGAAGTTTCATAAATTAAGATTTTTCAGTTTCTTCTCGCCAAACAATGTTTTTTTGGTTTTATTCTGGGAAAACTGATTTTATTTAATTTATTATTAGCTCCATTATTAGTGATAAAACTTGCATTTATAAAGTAAAACTTATCAGGTAAAATTGCCATTTTTTGTCAATACATTTGAGATATTTTCTGTTAATTATTTTTAATAAAGTTTAATAGCAAATTAATCAAGAACTTCATTTAGCATACATTGTAATTATTATTACAAACAAAATCAAAATTGCTAAAACAATGAAAATATTTAAAAATTTTTAATTGAGTAATAAAGTAATATCTAAATTCTAATTTATCAGATTTATAGACTATAAAAATTATTTGTTATCTTGATAAAAACTAATAATCAATTTAACACTTTAAGTATAAAATAAAACCAAACATTTTTAAAGCTTAAGTATAAGAGCGTGATTAATTTAGGGAAAAAACTAGGGAAGTAATTGAGAGAGGATATGAGCGTGTTTTTCAAATTGGGTGGTGTATTCTTTTAAGGGGAATAATTTTTGCCTCCTTAAGAGATGGAAGAAAGCAAAAATGACTACCTGTAATAGCTCACAGGTAATCATTTTTACTCCCATTTCTCCAAATTCAATCAGTGAATGACTTGCAAAAATTCCTCTTTTTTAGCCCGTTAAACCATCAATTCAAGATAAAAGTAAAATTTTATACTGTTATATTTTCAGTAAACAAATGACAACAACAAAATTCGATAGTCAATTATTAATAGTTAATCAAAGGCTGAAGGCTGGTAAGATTGGGGTCACGATTCAGCAAAAAGGGAATCGATTATATTTACGAGGAACTTTACCACCTCGTCCAGGGAGTGAGAAAACTAAACCATATCAACAAGAAATTGCTTTGGGGATAGAGGCAACTATTGAAGGCATTAAAACAGCAGAAAAAGCAGCGCGTCAGGTAGGGGGATTGTTGGCAATAGGAGACTTTGATTGGCATCCTTATTTACGGCATAATCCAACAGGTAATGAGTTGAAGACGATCGCCGATTACATCCAAGCTTTAAAAGCAGATTACTTTATGCGGCGGTCGAAAACTCCCAAGTCACTTTCTACCTGGCAAACTAACTACGAAGAAGTTTTTAGCCGCTTACCGCCAGACGAGTTACTATCAAAAGAAATCCTAATTTGTGCAATTAAAGCGACAAATCCAGATACAAGAATGCGGCAAAAAACTTGTTTAGCGTTGGCTAAATTAGTGGAAATAGCTAACTTTAATTTCGATGTGAAAAGGTTTAGCGGAAATTATTCACCGACGAAAGTAAGTAAACGAGAGCTACCAAGTGATGAAGCAATAGCAGTTTGGAGAAACAAAATTACTAATCCGCAATGGCAGTGGTGTTTTGGGATGTTGGCAACTTATGGACTACGACCCCATGAAGTGTTTAATTTGGATTTAGAACATTTTTCCACACAAGCAGGGGTATTGCGGGTGATGGAGGGTAAAACTGGAGAAAGAAGAGTTTGGCCTTTGCACCCTGAATGGGTGGAGTATTGGCAGCTAATGGATGTGAAAGTTCCAGTTTGTACAGGGAGGAACAATAAGGAGTTGGGGCAAAGAGTGTCGCAGTATTTCCGTCGCCAGGGAATGGAGTTCCGTCCTTATGATTTGCGTCATGCTTGGGCAATCAGGAGTATGGAGTATGGACTGGAGGTGTCGTTAGCAGCGAAGCAAATGGGGCATTCGGTAGCGATACATATTCAAACTTATCATGCTTGGTTGGATGAACATCATCAGCAGCAAGCTTTTGAACGATTATTGAATAATCCAAAGCGACCTGTTGCTCCTGTTCATCAGCTATAGATAATCTAGACGCATATCTAGATTCTTGGCAGACGAGAACAGCTAGTCAAGAACTTTACATTTCTTTACACAGAGTCAGTTGTATGGATATGATCGATCCAGTTTTGGCTCGATAGTAAATTACCTGATAACCATAACCTTCCATGAGCGTCACTCGATTAAGCTGGACAGAACTAGAAACCCTGGCAAACTATGAAATCGATAGGGTTAATGGCCCAACCAATGCTCAAGCTGATTTGCGTTTATTTGGAAAGAGTGAATCAGATGTGCGAGTGACATTGTACCGAGATCGTCATGCTTGGTGTCCCTATTGTCAGAAAGTCTGGCTGTGGCTGGAGGAAAAGCAGATTCCCTACCGGATTAAAAAAGTGACGATGTTTTGCTATGGGGAGAAAGAAAGTTGGTACAAACGTATAGTGCCATCAGGGATGTTACCAGCACTTGAGCTAGACGGGCGCTTGATTACGGAAAGTGATGACATTTTGCTGGCGCTGGAACGAACATTTGGTACTTTAGGTTACGGGTTGGAAGACGATCGGGTTATCCCACTGCGGCGGCTAGAGCGACTGTTGTTTAGAGCTTGGTGTTCTTGGCTTTGCTACAAGGCTAGGTCGAGTGGGGACGATCAGCGTCAGCGCGACCAATTTAAAGCAGTGGTAGGAAAGGTTGAGGAAGCTTTAGGTAGCACTTTTGGTGCTTATTTTCTCGATCGATTTAGCACTGTTGATGTAATTTTTACGCCCTTTTTAGAACGAATGAATGCCAGTCTTTTTTATTACAAAGGCTATTCTTTAAGAGAGGAAAACCCGCGTTTGGCAGATTGGTTTGCGGCGATGGAAAGTCGTGAGACTTATCGTGGCACTCAAAGTGATTTTCATACCCATGCTCATGATTTGCCACCACAGTTGGGTGGTTGTTGGTCAAATGGGGAACCGCAAACGAAAAGCAATCAGTTACAGGTAGATAATGGGCCTTGGTTTGGGTTGCCTGACGTGGCTTATCCAGAACCGGAAACCTCACGCGCTGAAGCTTTGCAACGGGTACTTAAGCATCGGGCCAATATTATTAAAGTGAATCCGTCTGACGAGCGGTTGTTTGAAGAAGCTTTGGGTTGTGCTTTAACTTATATGATGACTGGGGAGGTTTGTGTACCACCGCCTGGTTCTGATGTGGCTTTGCGGTATTTGCGCTCGCGCATTAGTGTGCCTAGAGATATGTCTATCTACGCTGCTAAACGCTTGAGAGAAGCGTTGGAGACAACAGCTGCTTTGGTAGGAAATGGTCAAGGTACTCCGATTCCAATTAATCATCGGCGGGATCAAGACCCGGCTAATTTTGGCAAGAAATAATGATTAATGTTAGTTTTCAGAGGAAAGTACGATAATAATCACAACCGGAAATAGTAGCACGTAATGCGCGATCGCTAATTATACTATCAAATTTGATTCTTTCCGGGGAACAGTGGTCTTCTCCAATTCGGAAAACATCGTTTCCTTGCGGTACTAATACTTCTCCATCTCCCCAAACTGGGTAGATTATCCACAACTTATCCTGACGTAAAATAATCCGAAAATTGGAGTACCAGGGATTATGAGAACGGTAATGTCCTGGATAAGCTAACCATTCGGGGGGATAGTTAAAAGTCTTGGTCTCGGTGTAGCGATCGCTCGCATACCACTGCTCTCCATAAAACACTTCTATTACTTGATTATCCGACCGTTTAAAAGTTAAAAGAAAAAGCGCAAAGTCGGGATGATTAACATAAAAACTATCCCCATAACGCCGTTCTAAAATAATATGTTTATCCCGGTATTTTAAAATTAAATGTTGATTTTGAGCAATAAAAGTAAGTTGTTTGTTATCTCCCAAGTAAGTACCTACATAATCATTAGCATTCTCAATTACTGTCGGATGATTAATTGCAGGTAATGAAGGTAATTCTTTGTCGGAAAGTTCAGCTGTAATTAACTGGAGTGCTACTTTAGATATTTCCCCAGGATTCCCTGGTCTGTTGCACAAGACAACAACTCCCAATCCATTATCTAAATCGAGCATAATATTGGAAAGATGACCGATCGTTCCCCCATGATGAAGGATGTAATTCTGGTTATTAAATTTCTCGATCGCTAAACCATATCCATAAAAAACTTCTTCAGTTTGATTAACTTTAATTACTGACTGAACCATCAAATTAAAACTATCTTCCGAGATAATTTGCCCTGACGATGTACATCCTTTATTTAATAAAAAGCGCAGGTAAGTTGCCATATCCGCAGGTGTAGAAGCAATACTGCCATCACCAGCACCATATTCCAACCAAGGTGCTGGTACAAGGGGGTAATTATGCGAGTAAGGACGGTCATCATAAAAGCGTTGATAACCAACAGCTAATCGGTTTCTTATAGCATTGGTAATCACAGGTTCAGTATTAATCATACCTACAGGTTGAAGAATCCGTTGTCGCAAAATTTCTGCGTAACTTTGACCGATTAAATGTTCTAAAACCCAACCAAGAGCTTTATAACCCACATTAGAATAATGGAAATATTCTCCCGGTGGTGAAGTAACTTCTGTTTCTGCTAAAGCGACAACTTCATAATGAGAATTAGGTGTAAAGTCTCTACCAGTAATAATACCCGCAGTATGGGAAAGTAAATGATGAATAGTAATCGGTTCGTAAATAGATTTTACTCCAAACCAAGGTAGGTATTGAGTGACGGGTGCGTGTAAGTCTAATTGTCCGGCTTCGTAAAGTTGAAGTAAGGCGATGCTAGTAAAAGATTTGCTAATTGAGGCAATAGGAAATAAAGTTTCGGGAGTGACAGGAACATCAGCAGCGATGTCGGCTTTACCATAAGTAGAAATATGTAACAATTGTTTTCGGTCTGTAATCGCAATAGCTAGACCTGGAGTATGATACTCCTGCATTTTTTGACCGATGAAATGGTCGAGTTGATGGAGTGCTTTGTGAAACTTATTCATTATTATCACTCCTTCTTTGTAATCTATCTAAATATTCCATTAGCAATAGGGTAGGGATGGATGAGATTACCTCATCGCCGTCTCGGTAGCGAAACATCTTGGGAATACAACCAACTTCTATGGTAGCTGCTATATTTTCATAGCGTGGAGTGTAGTCAATTGTGCAGTAAATTTGATTTTCTTGGCAACCAGCCAGTACAGCTGCAATAATATTTCCGTGACTAACAGGTTGGTCAGTGATGGTCAGCCAATGATCTAAATAGCGTACCTCAAAATGTATATCATCTTGTTGGCGACAACGTTGAGGTTCAAGAGTTGCCCACTGGAAAAGTAAGGAATGCAAGTCTGGGTTAGACATCTGTAATTGAGTTATATTTATAGTATAAGTGTACTATAGAAGATTTTTCTCTCCTATTTAAATTTCACTTAACAGCAACAATTCTGATACGGCGATAATCAGCTATCCAATGTCCATCATGAAATAAAGTTGGTTGTAGCTGCATTTGAACTGACTGGATTACTTGCATTTGTTGTTGAGGAGATAATTGGGATAAAATGCCATTAGCAAACATTTGTAACCAGTTGGCGATACCTGCTTGACCACCTTCTAAAGGTGTGGGACGCTCAAACAATAGTGCATATTTGACTTCAAATTGGTGTTTTTCTAAGAGAGTCGCATATTCTGCGATACTGGGAAAGTACCAGGGATTAAGTGTTTGAGGATTGCCAAATCCCATGTTTTCTATTGTAGTAAAAAGTGCTTGTGCGATCGCCCCAATATTCCCCCGTCCACCAAATTCTGCCACAAAACGTCCACCCGATTTAAGTGCTTGATAAACAGATTGAATCACTGCATCTGCTTCTTTAATCCAATGTAATGCAGCATTAGAAAATACTGCATCCAAAGGTTCATTTACTTGAAAATTCCGAGCATCAGCAATTACCCAATGTAGATTAGGATAGTTTTGTCGAGCTTGTTCAATCATACTTTTATCGGCATCAATACCGCAAACTTTCGCACCCATAGAGGCAATTTTTGCTGTCAAATGTCCAGTACCACAACCCAGGTCTAAAATTCGTTCATCTGGCTGGGGTGAGAGTAATTCTAGGAGTGATTCTCCAGATTGCCAAACGAAAGAATGATTGCTTTCATATAAGGTTGTATTCCACATATTGTTACTCATGTTAACCTCCTGTTTCAATGAAATTAAACTACTACTCGACACAAACGAAGATTATCTAAAATTTCTGCTCCCTGCTTTTTATAAAAGTTAATTGCTGGAGTATTACGAGTAGCAACTGTCCATTCAATTCGTCCATAATTACGGAGTTTGGCAATTTCTGCTATTTCCTCGATTAATGCAGTTCCCACTCCTTGATGACGCATATCAGGTAGCACAAATAAGTCATCTATCCACAGGGTAGGTTGGGCTAAAAAGCTGGAGAAAGTAGGATAAATTAAGGCGAATCCTACAGCAGTTTGGTTAACTTCAGCTAAGAGAATTTCTGCTAGGGGTGAATCAGTAAATAAAGTTTTTTGTAATTGTTCGAGCGAGAGTGGTAAAGGTTGAATGAACCCATCAAATTCGGCTTTTTGAGCAATGAAAGAATGGATTAATTCGATATCTTTTAAGGTAGCTATGCGAATCGTAATTTTTAATGATGGCATTTGAGTTTCTGCAATGTTTAATCATCTCTTAGTTACTACTGTAGAAAACCTGAGTTATCATGTCCAATATATATTTAGTAGTTAATTTATATTTTTAAAATATAACTGTCTCGAACTTATGGAACTTCGGCATTTGCGCTACTTTGTTACGGTGGCGGTGGAACTAAATTTCAGTCGTGCTGCTCAAAGGTTGCATATTGCTCAACCACCGCTGAGTCAACAGATTCGCCAACTGGAAACTGAGTTGGGATTTGAGTTATTCCATCGGACTAAGCGGAGCGTGCAACTTACCCAAGCCGGACGGGTATTTTTGGTACAAGCAGAGAAGATTTTGCAGCAGGTTGAGCAAGCGGTTGAGATGGGACGGCTTGCCAGTCGTGGTGAGGTGGGACAATTGGTGGTTGGCTTTGTCAGTTCTGCGGCGTACAGTGTTCTACCGCCTATTTTGCAGGCTTTTCGTCAGGCTGTTCCTAATGTCAGTTTGGAATTGCGGGAACTGACGACTAACCAGCAGTTGCAGTTGTTAGTCAGCGGACAGATTGATATTGGATTGGTTCGTCCGCCTGTGGAACAGCAACTTATTCATTCTGAGGTGATTTTTCAAGAGCCTTTAATGTTGGCAATGCCAGTGTCTCATCGGTTAGCAAAGCGAACGAAGGTGTCAATAAAATCGCTGATTAATGAGCCTTTTATTTTATTTAAGCGTTCTTTGGCTCCGGGACTTTATGACCCGATTATTAGTTTATGCCAACAAGCGAGTTTTAGCCCTAATGTAGTGCAGGAGGCGATTCAAATGCAGACGATTATTAGTTTGGTGGCGGCTCAAATGGGTATTGCAGTTGTTCCGGCTTCTTTGCAAAATTTACAGCGTAGTGGTGTGATTTACAAGCCTTTAAAAGAGAAAACTCCCTTGGTGGCGTTGGCTTTAATTTGGCGACCTGATTGTGTACCTACAGTAGAGCGTTTTTTACAAATAGCTAGAACTGGATACGATCAATCTTTTTCGCTCGCACTCCACACCCCATAAATATCAACAAACTGTATCACTCGAAAATATTTTTCGTCACTCTTTAACTCTTGAGAGAAAAATGTTTGAGCGATTTCCTCTATCATGGCTTGCGATTGGCGCTGCAACTGCATTTGGGGAAGTTTTTCTCTGGTTAATGCTGCTTCTACTTCTGTTAACTGCTCTAAGTAGTCAGCTTGTTGTTGTTCATATTGCTCTAACGCTTGTTTGGCTTTCAAAGCATCTTGTCCTGGTTTAGCGGTAAGGAGTTTGTGTTCCCATTCTTCCCAATTGCCAGATGGCTCAATGGGTTGAGGTGGGATTTGAGGTATTGGTTTGTTTTCTGTTGCTACTGCCCAAAATAATGGAGCGGAGTGGAAAGTTTCTCTGATGGCTTTTTGATATAACAATGCTGTGCCACCACCGATAATTAGTTCATCAACATCATTAACGAGCAATTTAGCCCAACTAGATATCTGTTGCCAGTGATTTTTTTGGGCAGAAGCGATCGCTTTTACCAAACGAATCAGTTCTGCTCGTTTACTTTTCCCCTCAGTAAGAGCAAGTGCTTGAATATGGGGATTATTGGGTGAAATGTCATCGTTAGCTTTGTAAATTGCCTGAGTGAGAGCAGCAGCACTTTGTCCCAAACTAGAATCAATTACAGTTTGAATGATTTGGTAAAAGCCTAAATTATTAGTATAGCCACTAGGTATTCCCCGATCGTAGAGCAAAATGCTAGTGTTTCGATGTCCCAACATTAGGGCAGCGATTTTGTGATTAATCAGCCAATCTTGTTGATTATGCTGTTGCTGATATCGCAACATAATTAAGCCAGAACCTTCGGGTTTGCAAGTAAAATTAACTAAAGTAACTGAAGACTCTTCTCCTCTAAATTCCCAATTAGACAGGGCTTTTTTTAAATCAACAGAAAAATTATTACCACCATCTTTGACGAACTGATATTCAGGAAAGGGAAGTAATAAAGTTAGTTTGACAGCAAATTTAGTTGGCAGTTGATATTTCTGCTTAATAATGCCCACAATTGCCAGTAGTTTCGGAATAGCAGTATTTTGCTTTGGTTCTTTAAGTTCAATGGAGTTGGTCACATCACTAGCATAATGTTCTGCCAGCTTACCTACTGCATAATAGCATCTACCAAAGCGAACAATGGCATCAGCTTCAGGAGGAATATTTAAGATATCCGCAGTCCGATTGGATACTAACCAATCATCTAGTTTGATTACTCGTGAAGAGATGATAATTGGCTTGGTTGATTTTTGGGGGATGTCGAGCAAAATTTTCAGCGTGCTTCCACCTAAGTCAACCCAAATTTTAACAGTTAGTTCTTCCATAACTTCAGAAAAAGAGTGGTATTAAAACAAGTCGGCAGCTTTTTTGGGAATGAACGAATTACCGTTTAAGTTAGAGTGAGAAACCGAATTATCCAAGGCTACTGTATCCTGAGATAATTTAGTTACTTCATTTTTTGAGTGGGTGGCTTTTTGAGGTATTTCAATGTGCGCGGCGATTACTGTTTCTTGTTCTAGAACTACTCGTCTGATTAAATTTATTTGCTTTTCGAGTTCGCCAATTGCTTCAAAGCCAGCCATTTTTAATGCTTCAGCTTCTACACCTTCTGCTGCTAAACTAAATGGCAACCAATAAGCCATCATCATTTGCACAAAGAGATCTCTGGCTGATTTGGACGAAGGATGATTCTTCAAGTAAGAAAGGGCTAACCCTTCTCTGGTTGTAGCAGCGAATCGTAACTTCACATCGTAGATTACCAAGTCAGATTTTTTAGGCATAATTACTTGTACAATTTAGGCGGTCAATGAGGAGATTTCAGCTTAATTTCAGTACATTTTGTCCGGTATAAATGTAGTTACTGTTTGACCAAATATCTAAAATTAGGACTGTTGTATCTCCTGATTTCCTCCATTTATGCCGTGCTAAATGTACTAGAAACCTCTGTCAAAAGCTATGATTGGTCAGTGAGAGAAATTGTTACCGGAGTAAGGTTTAGCTTATTTCAAAGGTAGCAGCAAGCTAAGTCGATGTTAATACATGACCCACTACTGAGGAGGGATGGTTAAAGTGTGTGTGATGGACAAAATAGACGGTTACTGGATTAACATCGATCTGTGTTATGCCGCATGATAAACGCACAACGAATATTATTGTTCGTCTTACCCCAAAGGAAAAATCCCTTATAGAGAAAAAAGCTGCGGCTGCTGCGATGACTTTATCTGATTATATTCGTCATTGTGTAGAACGCAGAACTTATTCAACACCTATTCCAGAAATTAACCGACTCACTTATCACCAACTTGCTAAAGTTGGACTCAGTTTATCTCATGCGATCGATACGATCGAAGCTGCAAAAATTAGCGAACAAAACTTATCATCTTTTGAGGAGGTAAGGCGAACTACCGTAGATACTCTACAAGTTGTCCGTTCAGTTCAATCGCAACTGTTGGGTTTGAAATCATCTGAAGAATTATCATGATTGGTAAAGCTACTAAAGGTGCTGACTTCAGGGGATTGTTACGCTATATTTTTAGCCGCGAACGATCGCAACTCCTTCGCAGCAACCTGGGACAGCAGAGTATTTTGGGGATGCAGCAGGAATTTGAAGCGATCTGTTCTTTGAATCATCGCGTTCGTTATCCGGTTTTACATTTGTCACTTTCTCCTCACCCAGACGATCGACTTTCTGACAAGCAGGCATTTGATTTAATTGAAAATATGGTTAAACGTTGCGGGTATGGGGATTGTCAGTGGGTGGCAGCCCGTCACGATGATACAATTACGCCAGAGGG
Organism: [Phormidium] sp. LEGE 05292; assembly: GCF_015207735.1. Classification (GTDB taxonomy): domain Bacteria; phylum Cyanobacteriota; class Cyanobacteriia; order Cyanobacteriales; family Aerosakkonemataceae; genus Floridanema. The sequence continues at coordinate 63,517 of NZ_JADEWG010000018.1, read as the reverse complement.
AAAATTACGCCCTCATTATCATGTAATTGTTAATCGGGTACGTTTGACTGACTGCCGAGTGGTGTCAGCTTGGAAAGATTGGCAGCGGTACGAAATGGTGCTGCAAGAACTGCGAGAAGAATACAATTTGACTAAGGTGATTGATAGCAGAGATTCAAAGCACAGAGAATTAACCACAGCACAAGCGCAAAGAACCAGGCAGTTACAACAGCAAGTGGATTCCAACCAGATAGATTGTGTTCCTAATGTGCGATTGCAACTTCAAAATGCGATCGATTCTGCGATTACAAAAGTCCAAGAAGTGACAAGTCTTGGTGAAATCCTATCCACTGTTGGTGTTACTAGTGTGGTTACTTCACGGGGAATCAAGTTTGAAAAAGATGGGATATGGTTTGCGGGTTATCAGCTGGGAAAAGCTTACACTTTAAAAAGTTTGTCAGAACGTTTGTCACAACAGAAACTAGTCAGGACGATCGCTCCAATTATCGCAGCTTGTCTAGTCAATCAAACAAAATTGGTGGGTCAACACCATACTGCTTATTGGGAAGATGACCAATTAGTACTGATGGATAACCTAAGTTCTAGGATCAAAATGAAGGCTGTTAATCAAAATGGATACTGGCAATCTGTGGTACTCTCCAACTTGAATGATACTGATGTTCGGCACTTTTTAGAAGTTGATTTAAGACGCATCCAGACACTAAAAGAAGCTAAAAAGCAGAGGGAAAAAGAACAAAGTGAAGCAGAACTTGATTGATCAACGAGTTCATTCATACAATACAAGAAATGCTTTACAACTACAAAGAAAAATGAAATGAGTTACGATAACGCTTGTAAATATTTAGCAGAAAGGTTTCCGGGTGATTTTATTCGCTGGCTTTTAGGAATAGAAGCGACTAGAATCAGAGTATTAAAAACCGAACTGGATGTAGAACCAATTCGTGCGGATTCAGTTAGCTTTTTGCGAGTAGCTAACCGAATTTTACATTTAGAATTTGAAACTGACGCTTATTCTCAACCGCCTATTCCTTTCCGAATGTTAGATTATTCGGTGAGATTGAAACGAAAATATCGTCGGGATATAGAACAGTTCGTTATCTTTTTGCAGCAGAGTTCTAACGAGATTGTTTTTACCACAGAGTATCAAGATAGGACTACAACTCACCGCTATGGGGTAATTCGTTTATGGGAACAAGACCCGGCTATATTTTTAGATAATCCTGGTTTGTTACCTTTGGCTGTATTGGCGAGGAGTGATGACCCGGAAAGTTTACTGGAACAGGTTGCTCAAAGGGTTGATAGAATCGAAGATAGCGAACAGCAACAAGGTATTGCTACCTGTACAAGTATTTTAGCTGGTTTGCGGTTGAATAATGATATAATCAGTCAATTTTTTCGGGAGGATATTATGCGTCAATCGGTTGTTTATCAAAGAATTTTACAAGAAGGTAAACAAGAAGGAAAACAAGAAGGTAAAAAGGAAGAAGCACTTTTTATTGTGTTGCGTCAATTGAGATATGTTTGTGGGGAATTGCCTGAAATAATTGGGAACAGAATTGAAGGTTTATCCACCCAACAGTTAGAGGATTTAGCGGAAGATTTATTTGAATTTTCTGAGTTAGCAGATTTAGAAGCTTGGTTGGGATATCCTCGCGAATAGATGTAGGATGGGTAATTATGCGGCAATCGGTTGTTTATCAAAGAATTTTCCAAGAAGGTAAAAAGGAAGAAGCACTTTTTATTGTGTTGCGTCAATTGAGATATGTTTGTGGGGAACTACCTAGAAAAATCGTTAACCGAATTGAAGGTTTGTCAACCCAACAGTTAGAGGATTTAGCGGAAGATTCATTGGAATTTTCTGAGTTAGCAGATTTAGAAACTTGGTTGGGATATCTTCGCGAATAGATGTAGGATAGATGAATCAGTTTTATTTAATTTTAATGTAGAGACATTGTATACAACGCCTCTACATTAGTTCGCTGGTAACGCACTCTTAATCTCTGAAGAAACCTAATGAATACACAATAGCAATGTTTACCATTCCTGATAAAGTTTTTGAGCATGATACATGATTTCTTCGTTAGGTAATCGAATCAACGGTCGCTGACGAGGGTAAGAAGTTTCGATCGCTCTAGTATCCTGTTCAACAACAGTTGTTACAGCACTCAACATCGATCGTTGCAACAGTGGCTTAAATATCGGATGCTTGAACTTAGCATAAACCAGTACAAAAGTTTTGGTTGTTGTCTCGGTTTCTGGATACAGAATATGAACTTGCAAAATCTCGCCCAAGGGAAAAGCAGTTTTAAAAGTAGTCAATGCAGGAAAAGCATATTCTAAAACCCCAGTATAAGTTTTCGGTGCGAGTAAGATAACGGGATTACCCAGAATATCACTCAAAGTAGGATCTTCACGATCGAGTTCCTGCACCACCTTAGCCCAGTATCCTTGTTCTTCAAAAACGGGAATCCGATTAGCTTTGATGCCAAATAAGTCCCGATGAGTACCACTCTGATGATTGAAATCATAATTGATTAGTAAATTATTCAAAAAAGTTCCTTTAATACTCTTTTCCCCAGCTACACCCAAAAAAGTCATCCCATCACTTACCTTTTCAATTAAATCGGGTACAGGAATTTTGGGATTCATACCACCATAAGTCCAAATGCAGTCACCTTTGACAATCAACTCTAAAGGTGTAGTTAGTGGATGTGCGCCAACTTTACCCGATTGATACAATCGCCCTTGAACATCAAACTCTAAAGCATGAAACGGACAAGTAATGGTATTTCGTTCTTTGCAAATCCAACCATCAGATAAAGGAGCTTGCAAGTGTGGACAAACATTATTCAAAGCAAATACTTGTCGAAGCTGATTTTGCCAGAGGACATAATCTTGTCCATTAAGAGAAATTTTCTGCGGTTTGTTGATGCCTAGCATAGAACGATGTGCAATCAACCAAGGTGCGCCCGGAAGAATGGTTTCCATACTTTCTCCAAAGGATAAGGTTTATAGGTTAGAGCGGTGCAAAGTCTTTCCCAACAGGAAACTTGCACTTCAGCAGTTACTCAGCTTGGTCAAGCTGTAGTCTAAAATTGTGACATAACTTTCATATTTGATTTTAAGAATACGACAGATTATTCATGTTTGTCAAGGTAGATTTATGGAAAAAATAGTAATGCGAAGACAGCCTCAACAAAAGCGCAGTCAACAAAGGGTAGAGAAGATTTTACGCGCAGCAGCAGAAGTATTTGCAGAAGTGGGATACGAAGCGGCTACCACGCATTTGATTGCGGCGAGGGCACAAACTGCGATCGGATCGCTTTATCAGTTCTTTCCTGATAAGCTGGCGATTTTTCATGCCTTGGAAACTCGTCACATGGAACGGGTAAGAGCGATTAATGCTCAACTATTACAATATACCCAACAGCAATCACCATTCGCGGAGTTTATTGACCGAATGGTAGACACTTATGCAGCTTATTTTGAAGATCCAATGGGGCGTGTAGTTTATATTCAGTATTTTTTAGCGCCAGAGCTATTTAAACTATTCGATGAAACATTCAATGAAGAGTTAATCCAACAATATGCAGGTTTCCTCCGGCAATGTAATCCAAAATTAGAGGTTCAAAAAAGCGAACGCCTTGCAGAAACTGTTCATCAGTGTTACAACGCTCTACTACTAAACGCTTTACGAGGTGAGGAGAGTAAACGTCAATGGCGCTATGAGGAGATTAAAGCCTTGCTGGTAGCTTACTTGCGATCGCATTTACAAGCAGAATCATCATCATTACAAGTAATGAAAGTAATGATATGTCCGCACTGTCATTCCGAACGCTTGTCAAAAAATGGACATCGTTACGGTAAGCAACGCTATTTGTGCAAAGACTGTGGTAGACAGTTTCTCGAGCGCAATAACGTACAATCAAAAGCTACACCGGGCTAACAAATGCGCTGAAGCTCTCATCTTCTGGCCCAGATAACTTTACTTTTCAACCTCATTGAGTGATAAGAGAAACCTGCGGAGCAATTCGATCAAAGTTTCAGTTTCGGTGTTGGTGAATTGAGCGAGAAACTGGTTTTCTTTGGCAAACAAAACAGGCATTACAGAATCAGTAAGCTCGATACCTTTGGATGTAAGTTGAACGCTGACACTGCGACGATCGTCCGGGTCACGAATCCTTTGTACCACACCGTCAAGTTCCAAGCGATCGATTCGGTTGGTCATCGCTCCAGAAGAAAGCATGAGCAAACTATAGAGTTCAGTAGGTTTGAGTTGATAGGGAGGCCCCTGTCGCCGTAGCGTTGCCAAGACATCAAATGACCAGACATTGAGGCCAAAATCCGCCAGCACAGTTTCTCGATGCTTCTCCAACAAACGGGCGATTCGCAGCACCCGCCCGACGATAGCTAATCCGCTTACGTCTAACTGAGGTGACTGTTGTTGCCACTGAGCCAAGATTTCGTCAATGCGATCGTGTTTCATAGGTTGATTATATCTTGACATCAAGATTCTTGACATTTATCTTTAAATTGATTATCTTGATATCAAGATAAAACGCAAAAGTTCATTTACGGTATTCAGAGAAGTGATGAATTCTATTAGTTTGAGTCGGATACAAGCGATCGTATTTCGCTGCCAAATTTGGCTGTATTTACTATTGGCGTTGTTGAGCGGAGCAGTTTTACCAATTCAAACCAGCCTCAATGCTCAACTGGCAAGAGGGCTCAATTCGGTTCCTCTAGCGGCAAATATTTCCTATTTTGTTGGCGCATTGGTGTTAGTAATGCTGTTATTGACAGGGCAGTTTGGCGAGCTCGAATGGAGTGCCTTAATCAAAGCGCCAAGGTGGAGCTTAGTAGGTGGTTTATTAGGAGCTTGGTATATTGCCTCAAGTGCATACTTTGCTTCTATTTTAGGAACAACCCTGACAATAGGATTTGTGATTGGCGGACAAGCGATCGCAGGTATCATCATCGATCATTTTGGCTGGTTAGGAATGCCGCAATATCGCCTAACTCGTCATCGTCGTTTTGCGATTGGGCTGTTAATTGTTGCCCTGTTCTTTCTGGTACAACCGAGGTAAACGATCGTGAATATTTTATTAGCAATACTTGGGACTGGTTTAGCAGGAAGTTTCTTAGCTCTCGGTGCTGCGGCTAATGCACAGTTGAAGCAAACACTTCACTCCCCGTTAGCGGCGGCGACGATCAATTTCATAGTTGGATTTAGTGTGCTAACGCTGTTAATGGTGTTGGGAGTGTTTAAATCAGACAATTTGGACAAGCTTTCGAGTGTGCCTTGGTGGGCATTTTTAGGTGGATTGCTAGGAGCGATATTTGTTACGCTTCAGACATTAATTGTTCCCAAACTAGGGTTAACAACTACAACTCTAGCAGTAGTTTGTAGTCAGATGATTGTCTCACTTTCGATCGATCAATTTGGGTGGTTTGGCATTACACCCCATCCACTCAATACTTCGAGAATTGTTGCCATTTGTTTGTTGCTAGGGGCGATCGCTTTGACTCAACTTGGTAGTGGGAAGAAACTCAAAATATGATGTTGTTCATCATTAAATTAAAGCAAGATAAATAGGTTCCAGAAGTGTTTCCTGAACACCATTATCTTGTCGCTCTACACGATATGCTTTTGCGGTTGGTCGAGAACTGACGATCTTCGCTAAAGTTCCGTTAATGAAATGCAAACCAACGCCATCATCAGCAGCATAGCCATCTTCGAGTAAACCTTCTGCTACCATTTGGTGATAGGCAGGTCTGCGATCGGCTTCTCCATCATAATGAGGGCAATGGCTACCTTGGAGAAATCCCAAACAGGTAAGAGGCTTGAGAACGTTATTTCCCGGATAATCGCTTACACCTGCTTCAAACCAGCAAAGTGAGCCTGCACTCAACCCACAAAGAATGGTTCCCTGTTCCCAAGCTTCTTTCAAAAATCGATCTAACTCCCAATCACGCCAAAGTGCAACCAAATTTTTGGTGTTCCCTCCCCCTACATAAATAATGTCTTGTGACAAGATAAATCCTTGCAAGTCGAAGGTAGGTGGGTTAAACAATGAGAGATGACTGGGTTGGCAGGGGAATTTCAAGAATGCAGAATAAAATTTGACGATGTAGCGATCGCTATCTCCACTGGCAGTGGGCAGAAAACAAACCTTGGGTCGTTCTGTGTTGGCTAATCCCAGGATATATTGATCGAGTAAGGGGTTATCAGGTTCCATCGAAAAACCACCTCCACCCATTGCCACAATCTGTTTGTCTTTTGAAGATACAGGCATTTCACTTTCGACTCAAAGTGGCATTTTACAATGCAATTCTCTGATGATATTCTACTATCGCTACCTTTGCAGAGTTGTTCGATCGGCCTTTATTAATATTTCTATCTCCTGTGTAATCAAATTGAAGAAACAGTTCGCCTAGATTAAATGTAATCTAGACAAACTACTTTAATTTATGGCTGGCCTCTAGTCTGACGCTAAAAGCATGACAACATCAGCATGAGCTAAAACTACATCAGGGTTACGTTGCAAAGCTGCGTCATACTTATAAGCAAAATCATTTCCCCATTCGTCTGGTGTCAGCAAAGTCCGAACTTCATGAGTGAGAGTAGCAAGATCTTCTGAAGTTACAGGCTCATCAGCATGAAGCAGATCGTCAATTTGTACAATTAATTGGGAAAGTTGATGTAACCAGGCAAATTGTTCATGATTAATCACTAGTTGTAGTAGTTCGCCAGTAGAAACATTTCCCCGTACTTGTTCGTAAGTAATACGTTCTGTGTTTAACAATGACTTGTGCAAGCGCAGCAATTTAATTCGTAAATCGCTCAAAAGTTGATGCTGATTAATCCGATGTTGAAGTGTATTTTGCATGAATTTGTCCCATCTTTCCATTTTGGTAATCTTCGATCGCCTGCATAATTTCGGCTTCGGTATTCATTACAAATGGCCCATAACGCACCACAGGTTCATTCAACAGTAGTCCGCCAATTAGCAGGAAATCGAGCGGTTGTTGAGCATCAGCAGGGTTAGCAATGACAACCTCATCCCCATCAGCAGCAAAAATCACCATTTGTCCATCATTACCGCGTTCCTGTTCGGTGCCAAACAAACCAGTACCATCGAGCAGATATACAAAAGCGTTGTATTCTTTCGGTACTCTTTGGACGATCGATGCACCCGGTTGTAGCGTGAAGTGTAGGTAAATAATCGGTGTGCGGGTTTCAATGACCGCCTTTGCACCTAACGCTTCCCCAGCGATGACTCGCACCGTTACAGACCCATCTTCTGTATGAACTACAGGAATTTGAGCCGCCTTAATTTCTTGATAACGAGGCGCAATCATCTTATCCCGTTGTGGCAGGTTAAGCCAGAGTTGAATCCCGTGTAACCGTCCACCTGTGCGAGTAAATTCTGCTTCCGGCATTTCCGAATGTACTACCCCTGCACCTGCGGTCATCCACTGCACATCACCCGGATTTAAAACTCCCGTATGTCCAACAGAATCTTTGTGTTCTAACCGTCCATCCAATACATAGCTAACGGTTTCAAACCCGCGATGGGGATGGTCTGGTGCGCCTTTTGCCTGACCTGGTTTTAGGTTAACTGGGCCTAATTCATCGAGGAGAAGAAAAGGGTCAAACTCGGAGAAACTGCTTTTAGGAAAGGGACGACGTACCAAAAATCCAGCCCCTTCTAAAGTTTCCACACTATTAATGATTCCGGCAACCGATCGCAGCGTTTGAGTGGTAACGGTCATACTATTGCCTCCTGGGAATCAGATTATTTATTTCACTTGTCTTATATCTGATTACTCATATAATAGCATGGTAGGATATAAGAATGTTCAGTAGGGTTTGTCACCCTAATTAGTTCGGTAAACCGTATATGTCTTTGGCTTACGTGATTCTTGGTCTGATACAGCAACAGGAGCGAACTGGCTACGACCTGAAAACCGAGTGCTTTGACGATTGCATTGCTCATATATGGCAAGCAGATCAGGCACAGATTTATCGCACGTTGGATAAACTAGAGGCGCAGGGTTGGATTACCTGTAGGGTGGAAATTCAGCACGAGCGTCCGAATCGCAAGGTCTACCAGATTACAGAAGCAGGATCGTCAGCATTAAATCAGTGGTTGAGAACCCATCAGCCTCTACCGATTTTGCGAGAACCTTTGTTAGTGCAACTTTACTTCGCCGCCCAACTACCAAATGAAGCGATTATTGATTTGCTCCAGCAAGAGTTAGAAGCGAGGCGCAAAAAACTAGCAGAGTGTGAGGCTGACGATCTTCGGGCTTTGGATTATCCCGAAGCATCTCGCGAACAGAAAATTCAGCGGTTGGTACTGGAGTTAGTAAAGCAGCGGGAACAGACTTATCTGAATTGGCTTGGCATGGCGATACGTGCTATGGACACGCTGCGCGATCGCGCGAAGCGCAGCGCCAAAGGCGATCGCAATACTACAAAGCCAACCTGAATCAATCTGTGAATCTCATTAGATACTCAAACTGGATGTCTCCAGATGTAAATTAGAAAAAGAGCTAATAAGGGAAATGCGATGGCAAGTGAAAAACATTTGTCAATATTGCAGCAAGGCGTGAAAGCCTGGAATCGATGGCGGTATGAAAATCCTAAGATCAAGCCTAATCTACGAGGAGCGGATCTGCATGGATTTAGTCTTGATGGGATTGATTTAAGTGAAGCTGACCTAAGAGAGGCTAAACTGTATGATGCAAGTTTAGGAGAAACAAACTTTAGTAAAGCTGATTTAAGCAAAGCAAACCTTGCTGAATCTGATTTGACTGAAGCTAATTTGAGAGAAGCTCGATTGATAGAAGCTTTTGTCGAGAATGCTTGTCTGAATTACGCTGATTTTTGCGAAGCTGACTTAACATCTGCTCATTTATATGGTACTCGACAAATTGGAACTAATTTTAGTAAAGCAATCCTTGAAAAAGCAAATTTGAGTAAATCGTAATCAATAAGAACAGATTTTACAGGAGCAAAATTTACAGGAGTATGTTTGGAAGATTGGTTTCCTAATGGAGATACAAAATTAAATGAAGTTGAATGTAAATATATTTATTTGCACGTTACTAGCTCAGTTAAAGATTCTAGAAAAGCTTTGTTTTCAAAGCGTTTTCCTGAGGATAGAGAGTTTGCAGAGGGTGAGTTTTCTAGGCTTTTCCAAGTTATGTATTACTATTCTGATAATGGATTAACGGTTTTAGAACAAAATATTATTGAGTTTGAGAATCTTCTCACCAAAAATCCAAAAGGCCATGAGCTTTTGTTTCACGATTTTCTCAAACTTCATCCTTGCTTGTTGGATGTTTATGGAGTTGTTGAATCTGAACCACAATTTACTTATCCAATGAATGAACTTTCTCCAACTGGAAAAAGTCGTGTAGAGCCCGACTTTATTATCCGGTACCCAGGTCATCGGTATAAATTGGTTGAATTAGAAAAGCCAGGAAAGCAAATTGAAACGAAACAAGGACATCAGACCAGCCTGTTTACTCAGGCTGCGTGGCAATTGGCCGAATGGGAACACTACATCAGTAATTATCCTCACTTGCTCCAACAAAAATATCCTGGCATTTCAACACATCGATCTTCAATGTTAGTGATAGGTCGGCGACTTGAGCCAGCATATATGGAACTTCTTTCAATAAACGTTCGACATGGCGAGATTTGTACGTATGACGACTTGCTAGACAGAGCTAAACGCGCACTTGCTAATCTAAAAGCTTTATCGGTTGAACTCTAAGGAAATAGTGGAATATAAAAGAAATGCACCTCAAGCGATTAGAAGGATTGGAAAAGAAAGCACCTTAATTGCTCGTGCGATTAGAAAACAGCAACAAATCGCTGATTCACCGTAAGATTGGAAGTGCCGTCAGGTCATTTCTATCATTTCTATATTTATTATCCATGATCATATCTTTCACAAATCAAAAAGGCGGAGTGGGAAAATCGACCTCAGCCGTACACATGGCCTACTGGCTGCAAAAACGAGGAAACGTACTCTTAGTAGATTCCGATGCTCAACAGAGTAGCTCAACTTGGATCAAAGGATTGAATTTGCCGTACCAAGTAGTGAGCGACCCAGAAGAGTTATTTGAAGTTCTCCCCGAACTAGCCCAAAAATATTCATCTGTAGTAGTCGATGGCCCAGGTAGCTTGAGCGAAGTTACCAAAGCTATACTGGCTCGGTGTGATTTAGCATTGGTTCCCTGTCAACCTTCTGGACTTGACCTTCATAGCAGCACGAAAATTCTCCGGTTTATTCGACACGCCCAAGAACTGCGAGGCGGAATGCCGAAAGCGGCAATGTTTTTGAGCCGCGCTACCAAAGGAACTCTATTATTACAAGAAGCCAAACAACTGCTCAAAGAAAGCAACTTTCCCCTGCTAAGTACCATCTACCAGAGGCAGTGTCTTGCTGATGCTCCCGGACAGGAGCGCACAGTCTTCCAAATGTCGGGAGCAGCCGCCAAAGAAGCTGCCAAAGATTACGAGTCCTTGTTTAAAGAATCCCTGGAGGTTTTAAATGGCGGCAAATAGGCGTAGTTTGAAAGAATTTGTGTTTGGAGAAGAGTCGGTTGTCTCTACCTCAGTCGAAAACCCCCAGTCTTTACCGATAACGGCGATTACCTTACCAGCAAGCCAGCCCCGACGCTATTTTGACCCGCAAAAACTGGAGGAACTGACTCAATCAATTTGCGCTCACGGCATATTGGAGCCATTATTGGTGCGTCCACTACCCGAACAACTTAACCAGTACGAACTGGTAGCTGGAGAAAGACGTTACCGAGCAGCCCTTGCTGCTGGGTTAAGTGAAGTTCCGGTTACGATTCGTCAACTGACTGATATTGAAGCTTTACAACTTTCGCTAATCGAAAACTTACAACGGGAAGACCTCAGTCCGGTTGAAGAGACAGAAGGGATTTTGCAATTACTGGCTTTTAAGTTAGAGATGAAAGTAGAAGAAGTAACAAATCGGCTTTACCGGATGCGAAATGAAAATAGTGGGTTAGTTAGTCAAAACGTTTTGACTAACTCGGAAGGGGAAGCGATACAAGCTTTATTTGATTCCTTGGGTTTAGTCAGTTGGTCATCTTTCATTACGACTCGGTTGCCATTACTGAAACTGCCAGAAGAAATCAAAGCGGCACTACGAGGGGGTAAGATTGCCTATACTAAAGCCCAAGTTATTGCCAGAGTGAAAGATGTAGATGCCCGTTGCCGTTTGTTGGATGAAGCAGTTGAGCTTGATTTGTCGTTGGTTCAAATCAAGGAAAGGGTAGCGGCTCTAAATCGTCCTCAAGTGGCTGAAGTCCAAAAAAATCCCACTTTAAAAAGTCGAGTGGATAGTAGCTATCGTTTATTAAAGAAATCTAAGGTTTGGGACGATCCGCAGAAGCAGAAAAGTTTGGAAAAGTTGTTAGCACAGATAGAAGCACTCGTTTCTGATGCAGATACCCAGAGTTAAATCCAAGCTAGATTTAGCTAGCTGCGAGCATCTGATTCAGGTGTAGTAGGGAGCCAGTAAGCTTGACAGTTTCGCGTCGCGTCCTTTCCAAATATTCTATTAGTCTTGAGAGCGAGAATGTTAGAGCAATTTCTTACATTAGACATAGCGGTACTTTTTCTGAGGTAAGAATTTCAATTTAAGTTGATTTCAGCCAACAGCAAGAGCAAATCAAGCAGAGAAATTTCTATTTTTAGATAAGGAGATTGTTTAGGCATTAATCTCTATTAACACTTTCTGGCAACGCGGAACAGGTAAAGAGCGTGAAATTGGTAAATCATCTAAATGAAAACCCAGACGCATTCTAAAACTTTAAAATCCCAAAATTTACCAAAACTGCGAGATTACCAAAAACAAGTCATATTAGATTTAAAAGCTCAAATCCAAGCCGGACACCAACGCCACCTGATTGTCGCTGCTACGGGGTCGGGGAAAACAATTATGGCAGCAGAAATCATTTATAACGCTTTTTTGAACGGTCAACAAGTTTTATTTGTGGTGCATCGGGATGTTTTAATCCAGCAAACTTTAGAAAAATTTGTTTTGTTTGGGATTAACTGCGGAGTAATAGCCGGAGGACGTAAAGAAGAAAGACAGCATCGAATACAAGTAGCTTCAGTACAAACTTTAGCTTATCGGGAAATAGATGAATGGTTTAGACCTGATTTAGTTATCTGCGATGAATGTCATTTAACCAGCTTCACAAGCGTCATGCTGAAACGCTTTCCTAAACTCAAAGATTGTACCAATGTAACCGCCAATAACTGTATATATATTGGTTTAACTGCCACACCATTTCGTCTAGCAAAGAAAGAAGAATTAGGAGATATTTTTACGGGATTGGTTAAAGCACCTTTTCCAGAACAGTTAATTAAATGGGGATTTTTAACTCGACCAGTTTACTACAGTAATGGTGAACCGGATTTATCAGAAGTAAGGGAAGAGAATGGAGATTTTGTCATTCAAGATTTGGAACTAAAATGCAATGTACCGGAAGCCATCGCAGCTGCCGTAAAAGAATGGCAGCGTTTGGCGGCGGGTCGGGCAACCATTGCGTTTGCAGTCAGTATAGCTCATGCTCGCGCGATCGCATCTTCATTTCGAGATGCTGGAGTTTATGCTGCTCACGTAGATGGGTCGATGTCACCTAAAGAACGAAATATTTACTATGAAAAATTATCTCAAGGAGAAATCAGCGTTTTGGCTTCTTGTGAATCTTTAGCGGAAGGCTATGACGACCCAAAAATATCTGCGGTACTTTTATGCAGACCGACTAAAAGCCGAGCCAAGTATTTTCAACAAGTAGGTAGAGGTTTAAGAATATCACCTCACAAAACAGATTGTTTAGTGTTAGACCAAGCCGGATTAGTGAAAAGATTTGGGTTTATTGAAGACTTCCGAGAGGTAAGTTTAAACAAATCTATAGAAACAGAATGTGGCGAAATTCCGATGAAAAGTTGTCCGGTGGAATGGGGAGGGTGCGGTGCATTAACTTGGATTGCAACACCTCGTTGTCGCCAGTGCGGTTATGATTTTGTACCAAGAGAAAAACTGACCCCAATCCAAGCTTTAGAACGGATGATTAGAGATGAAGACCGCCATTCATTCTATTTTTATCGCCAAAAGTTAAACGAAGCATTTGCTAAAGGTTTTTCTCCAGCTTGGGCGGCTCAACGGTGGCGAGAGGAATATGAAAGCAGCACTTACCCGCCTCTTGATTGGGCTAGAGGGGCAATTTTTGGTGATAATCCAACGGCGGCTGAACAAGCGAAATATCGTAAATATTTGAATATTATTGCTGGGAAAAATCATAAACCTAAACAATGGGTCGTTAAATATATGAAATGTGAGTTTGGGGCTGATTGGCTAGAAAAGTGAAGCGCAGCATCGTGAGAGATGATGTTGAGTTCGGTGCGGAATAATATGACCAAAAGATAGAGGAAGAGTGGGAGCGCACTATACAGAAAAGGCAACTCACACTTCCTTTGAACTCAGAAGTCGATCGGCCTCAAGAGCAAGATGCGATCGTCGCTCTAAATCTTCCCTTCAAACCTCAGATGCCAGATGATATACCCCGACACGGTAATAACTAAAGTGATACCTCCTCCCACCCAAGCCAGCAGAGGATTGTAACCGCTACGACTGAGGGTTTCCATCCATAGATGGGTGCGCTCGGAGGAGATTAGCCAATCTGCGATGGCTGGAAAAAGATACATCAAAGATGCACCAACGATAAGCCAGCCCACCATAGAGGCAAGGAGAAAGATAGTTTTGGCTGTAGATTGGCTACCCATGAGCAATTGCGGTAAAGAACTAACTTTGAGATTACCAAAGGGGATGCTCGTTGTCAGTAGATGTATAGTCCGACTGATGGAAAAGCCTCCCCCAATTAATCACCAATTTCCCGATCTCGCGATTTTTCTTTTTCCGGCTGTAAGGATACTCCTGGCGCTCGCAGTTTGGGTAAAATAGCCTCAAAGTAAGCTAAATCGCGTTCAGATAGTTGCGTAACCATCTTGCCACCAGACTGAACTAACAACAAACCCCGCCCATCTTTAGAGTGAATTTCTACAACTCCCTCCGTGGTAGCCTTCCATTTATAAGAAAGTTTTCCATCAATTTCTACTGCATGATTTTGAGATTTGGCATAATTTACCAAAGCAGTAGAAAGCTTTTGGACTCGCAAATAATAATTTGCTTCCTGCTGTCCGACAGCGGCAAACGCACCACTAGGTTGTCTGCCTTTAATTTGTGCCATTACCAAGTCAATCAAATCTCGTTCTTGTTCAGGCTGAAGTCGAACATTAGAATCAACGCGCACTCCCAAACCGTTAGCACTAAATTTGAGAACTGTTTGCCCATCTCGATCGCTAAGAGTATAGTTTTTTCCATCTCTTTGAATGACATAATTAGCAATATAAATAGTTGAAGTATCAGGGGGTAGTTTTTGGTTGTAAAAACTGCGAATAGCATTTGCATAAGTGTGGTATTCTTCCCGGCGTTTAAAATTCTCCCAGATGTGAGTAGCTGTTTGTTTAGCTTGTTGCCACCAGGAAAATTGAGTAGGTTGTTCAACTCGTGCTGTGATTAACTGCTGCATTTGGCTAACTGAATTTTGCAACGAATTAATCTGCTGATTTTGTTGCTCAATTGTCTCCAATAAAGTTAGCATTTCAGTGCTATAGTTAGCAGCCATTTGAACGGAGGTTGTTTGAGGAAGCGCAGCAAGCGAGCGCTGAACTTTTTCATAACCAGAAATAGGCCGCAATTTTTCACTAGCTTGTTCAATTTCAGGTTCTATATCTGGTTGGGATTTAGATTGCTTCTGCATCGCTGACCGCACGAAATTATGAATAGACCCATCAGTTATGCCAGAAAGTTCTTCTACTTGATGGATGAGTTTGAGCAATCTGGTTTGTTTCTGTTCCTCTGGAGTTAACGAGTTAAAAATTCGTTGTTTTTCCTGATAAGGAACCCCGGTATAAGCTTGGTTAATTATTTGGTAATTTCCCTTCTTGATGCCCTCTCTTACTGCTGATACTAATTCAGCTTTAGGAGAATAAACTGTATTGGATGCTTCTACTGTTTCTACTGGGATTTGATCGTAAGAATTTTGTAAATCGTCCTCACGATCGCTTTTTGACCACAGTTTTTCAAATTCTTGAGTAGGTAACGAACTATCACTACCAAGTTCAATAGGAGAGTAATAATCTTTCTCTTCTGGAGGTGATGGTAAAGGTTGGTTTTCCAACCATACGGATTCTGAATTTGGTTCTACAGTTGTTTGGGGAAATTCTTCAGGAAGTTTTTCCTGAGATTTTGTCTTGATAATTTCATTAATAATTACCTTTCCTTGGCGATCGGATTTCAAAATAATCTTCCCATCCAACTCAATTCGTTTGTTAGCTGCTTCTGGTATTAACCCACCAACAGGGGTATCTCTTAGTTTTTCAAGCTGCCCTAATAACTCTGGATTGATAACCTGTCCTGCCAATCCAGTTACCTCATCAAAAAATTGATTAGTTTCTCTTTCCATTCCATAAACTAATCGGTCATTATCGTAAATTTGTAAACTTATAGCTGACGGGGTTGGTTCTTCAGCTTCACTTCTCCACAACTCTTCTAAAAACTGCCGCCATTGTTCGATTAAGTTAACGGCATCTCCTGGAGAACCTGTAAAAATATCTGGCATTTTACTCTCCTTCGATTACGTTGAGTAAACTACTTGCTTTGGCTATTAAAGTCAGTCTATCTATCACGATCGCATCGCGTAAATAAAAGAAAGCAAGCTGTCCATCTAGATACCAAGCTATAAAATTTGTCAAATCTGTTTCAGTTCTATAACACTGGTAAGGTTCACCTAAAACACTGCCAGCTAGTAATCCTAAATCATCGAAAATTTCCACTATTTTAGGTTGGTAATCCAAAGGCAGTGGAGGTAGAGTTAATGCCTGTTCAATTTCTTTTTTCCAAAAAGGAGTCAAGGTTTCCAATGTTTGTGCTAATTGCATAATTTTCTGCTTAAAATATGTCTGCTAAGTCATTCGCTTCGGGATTAATATTGCTTTCTTCTTTGTCTGGAAGCGGAAAAAGCTGCTCCGCTAAAGTGCGACGAACGTTAAATTGTTCTCGTCGTTCTTCTTCGCTAATTGTCAAAGTTCTTCGCTGCAATTTTTGCTGAACAAAGTTCCATTTATCTTCAGACCATTGCATTTCATTAATATCGTCTTTGGGAACTTTAACAGATTGAAACAGAGGAACGTAAGCTTCATCGCCACGAGTGTAAGCCGGGTTAATAATAACCGCTTTCCCGGTTTTCATTTTGGCAAATTGGGCAGGTTCTAATAAATGCCGTTTCTGAATATTTTCATTGATACTCCTCGAACCTCCACCCTTACCAGCACTACGATTTTTAGACTTAAATTGAATTTCCATTTCCCCTAAATAATCAGCAAAAAGTTTAGATGATTCAGGGTCTTGGGGGTTAAAAATAAATTTAGTTGCTGTACCACCAACGATCGCTCTAGCTAACTCTCTCCCATAAGCTTTTTCAAGCTGACTAACATTTTGATAACCCAAAATTCCACAAAAGCCGTCCTCTCTATTCTCATTAAGCCAATTAACTAAAGCAGGTAAATAAAGAGTAGGCAATTCATCTAATGCTACTATTAATGGGTCTTGGCGTGGGGTAGTACGTGAAACATTCCGGTTGACAACCATGTGAAGAATTGCGGCTAATAGTGGACCAACAATATCCCGATTGTTGCGGTCTAATCCGAAAATTACTAACTGTTTTCCATCAATATCTAGAGGTAAGGTAGTTTGACCGCAGAAAGCCCCGACAAAATCTTTCTTCAGAAATCTTTGAAAGATTCGTTGGGCAGTACCAACAATACCAGAAACAGTTTTTTCCGAATCTTTAACGCTGATTAATTGAGAAAGCGGGCGAGAAGTCCAAACTTTTAGTTGAGTTTTAGAAGCTTCTTCTAATCTCAAAGCTAAACTAGGCAAACTTAAAATAGCTTGTGCCATCATTAAATCACAGTATTCATCTGTACCCGTCAAAGTTTTAATAGCTTTAGTTACTAATAAAATGCCTTCGATTAACGCATCTCCCGCATCCTCAAAAAACTTATCGCTAGAAGCAGTTCCGCCACTTTCATCAAAATTTTTGTTTAAAACCATTGATAACTGACCTGCGGCGATCGCATCCTCCTCATCTTTAATCAAATCAAGAGGATTGCAAATTTCGCTTTCGGAAAAACCAGGTGCAAAAACTCTAACGGTATAACCTCGCTTCATCGCATAAGCTACAGCCCGTTTAGTTTGCGCCGGATATTTAAAATCGTAGAGGCAGACGGGGAAACCTTGATCGAGTGCCGAACGAATCAAAGGGTCAATCACGCTGAAGGTTTTTCCCGAACCCGCTGCACCTATAGCACAAATCCCCCTTTGGGCATCTGGTACATATAAAGTCGGTGTCGCGGCGAATGTTTGCATTGTTTGCTGCCTCCAATTTAACTTTTGAATTAGTCCAGCAGTTTCCCATTCTTGACGCAGCTTTTTTCTCATTAGATTTGGTGTGCCAATATAGAGAGCAACGTTATTGCGCGTTACTGTTCGCATCTGTTTTTTGGCAACCTTAGCAGCACGGGTTTTCTCTTTTCCACTTCCCCAGTAGCCAGTAGCAAGTTTGCCTTTCTTACCAACTCCATTGAGTAATTGTAAGGCGATCGCAAAACCAAGACATCCTAATAACATCAACCCACTGGGAGATTGAAGTTGGTGAATTAATTGTTGGGCTGTAGTTGATTTGTAGAGATTAGAATTGTTCGATTGAGCCAAAACTGTAGCGTTAATCTTCATAATTCAATT
Source organism: [Phormidium] sp. LEGE 05292 (assembly GCF_015207735.1). Lineage (GTDB taxonomy): Bacteria > Cyanobacteriota > Cyanobacteriia > Cyanobacteriales > Aerosakkonemataceae > Floridanema. The sequence continues at coordinate 45,590 of NZ_JADEWG010000018.1, read as the reverse complement.
TCCTTAAGAGACTGATTTAATAACACTAATTGTCCTGAATTCAAACAAAAGTGACTGCTACTAACTAACTCGTTAGAATTTTGTTGAAATACATCTAAACAGGGATAACCGTTTCTTTTTTCGGCACTTTGAACTAACAAACTAAATCCTTTAGGTAATTGGGGATTAAGCATTAAGCTTAAAATGTTTTGACCATCAGTTGTGTAAGCACTATATAAACAGCCAGCAGTACCGCATACCTTGAGAGTATGGAAATCAAATACGAAATATTTATTTTCCGCTGCTAAAGTAACTACTTTAACTTGATTTACATCCGGGAAATTCTCACTATTGACGAGTTGAAAGTTCTCTGTTAAAACTTTTTGTAATAAAGCAGATTCAACAACTTGTCTTGCAGGTCGCCAGGTCAATGATGTGGCTTTTGTTACTTGCGTTTTAGTCAGGAAACCCCAACCAAAAGCAATAATTACTATCAAGCTGGCTAGAATTGCCAAAGCAAAGCGATATTTAGTCAAAAATTTGATTTTCATCATCACATTCTCATGTAAATTGAAAAAATTACTGACAACCCATTGAGCGCAAAGCTTGTTCGTAATTAGCTCTTGTTTTCTGACCGTAGGATTTAACAGTTAATTGGCCAAAAACATCGCTAGATCGAGCATCTATGGGAATTGAATCACCGCCGAAGTGCATCTGACCTACTCGTTCGATTAACCTCGAACCTGTAAAAGATTGTCCGGTTTGAGGATCGATAGTGTTGGCGGCGCGAGCGACTAAAATTGTTGCATCAGAGCGAAATAAATCTTCTTGTTCTTGAGGATTGAAGTATTGCAATAGTTCATCTGAAGTGATAGATTGACCGCTATCTAAACGGGATAAAAATTCAGTTCCACCTGGTTTAGCAGAAATTAGCGATCGCACATCCGAACGATTTGACATAAACTGCTTACTTCCCAAACCGCGTCCACAATTTCCGGCGCGATCGCAACTGAAAGAACCTACAGAAGTATAATCACCTTCGGAAGAACTGATAGCGTTAGATAACGCATCTAAAACGACACCGTTATGGGTAACTTTGCAATCCACGATTTTTTTAGTAAGAAATCCTAAATTTCGGCTCGTTGCGCTAGGAATTTGAAAGCTATCTTTTTGCTGATAACGCGAATTGTTAGCAGTTGATTCAAGTTGTGGTGGTGTAGCACCTGTGGAAGTGGATACGCTATTGCTAGCACTTGGTTCAATTAATCCCAAGAAAATTGGCATTTTTTCTTGATAAGTGAGCCAAGGAATAGGGCCAATAAAATATGGAGTACAGCCCAAAAACTTCATGCACATACGAAAAAAGAGTGCAAGAGAAGCTTCGCCAGTTGTTTCCTTAACTTCCCAAATCGCCACTTTGAAAGCATTGCCAAATGGGTGTCGTCCGGTAGGTTCTTTACCGTTGTTAACCCGCGCTAGTACACCATGTCCGCCTTTGACTTGTTGGTACTTACCCGATATCCATTGCTTCCCCAAAACTGTCTCATCGCCAGCTAATTCGATGTGGGCACAGTCGCGATCGCACTTTACACTAAAACCTTGGCGATCGCTTCCTGAAATCGTGCGATTTTGCTCTTGTTCTGCTGTTCCAAAAGCAACATCAACTAAACCCACAGTAGAACCTACCGCTTGAATGGAGTTAGGAAATTGACTGAAAGGAACGTTACTTAATCCTGGTACTTCTTTAATCAAAACTCTTTCCCAATCTTTAAATGAACCAAGGGCAGTATTTGGTAATTCAGGAATTGAATCAAATAAAGGATAAGCTTCTAGCGGAATATCCTCAAGAGAAAGTTCGCCTAAAATGGGAGATTGTTGCAAAAGTTGACCGATGGTTTGATTTGAATTGAATCCTTGCGGAAGAGAAGCAGATAATAGGTCATTAATGGGTAATACTTTCGCAATTTTTGCATCTTTTAAAGTTGGGATAGCGTCGATCAAACTAGTAATAGTTTGGAATTTCATCGTTCCTAAATCAGCTAATTTCAAATGGGAAAAATCTAAACCAACCAGTTGAGCGATCGCCGCCAAATTGAATTTTTGAAGATAAAAAGCTGACTCAAAATCACCCAGCTTTAAAAAAGTTTCTGGCTTTTGACCTGCTATCCAACTACGTGATGGGTCGAATCCTAATTGAGAAACGATATCTGAGGGTACAGTAAAACCTCCATTAGATAAAGCTCCAGGTAAGGAACTAAAATTAATTTGGCTCCAATCGGGAATCGCTGCATGTTTAAAGGTTGTGGTTGGAATTGCTGCTACTGGTTGGTTATTAATTGGAAGTTGAGCCTGCGTAGAAGTTAAGAAAAGTCCGCTTAATACGAAAGCGAAAATAAATCCCAAGCATCCTTGACCAAACCGTTTAAATTCCTTACTATGGAACACCTTTAGTAAAAAAGTTACTAACATATTCAATCGGCTCCTCTGGAAATTCCTGGTGTTGGATACCTAGAATTTTGATAGTTAGGTACTGATGTTGGTGCTATTTGTGGTCTACTATTAACGCCATTACTGATGCTTAAATTGTGTAAGCGCAACACTACTTTGTCAGATAATCCAGAAAGTGTTGCTGCTGTCTGCAAAGGTGTACCTGCTTTCAGCCGTAGTAAAAAATTATCAATGCGATACCAAAGTCGGGAACGGGGTTGTAAAATTCCTTGCGCCAATGCAACTTGTACGCCTGTTGCGATCGTATCGTATCCTATCGAAGAATTATTTTGGCTGATGTTATTGGATAGCGTAATGTTATTGGAATAGCTAGAAGTTGGCACAACTTCAACTGTATTATAATTGGGATTTCCTTGTCCTTTTATTAATCGAAAGGTATAAACATTTCGCTGTTGACCAGAGTTAGTAACAACAGTTAGTAAAGTACTTGTTGTTGGGTAAAGTCCAGGGAATCTGAGATCGCGAATGCGGCGCAAATGTACGATTTGTGCGCCAGGACGATCGCACTGACGACTGCGAGGCAGATCTTCTAAACAACCATCTACATCTAAAGTTGCATATTGTGGGTTATCCAACCAAATTTTTTCGATAGTTTCCCCGGTGGGAATAAAACTAATATTGAGTCCATAACCTGGTACTAAAGCAAGGGTTGGAGGTTTAGCTTTGGCTCCCATCGCTTCTTGTCGATCGATGCGACGCAAAGCTGTAAATTGTTGCCGTTCTTGAGCCAATGCTGTTTGAGGAAAAGCAGCAAAAACTTCCAGAACGAAACTAGGTGCTAGTAACAGGGAAGTGAACTTTAACAAGCTTGATTTCATAGTATTATTCTCAACTAGAACAGTTAACTCAAAACTGAAAAGATTGATTGACAAAAATTTCTACATTTTGTCCGGCTTTTACATACCAAATATTGGGGCGTTGGCGGATTTCTTGCATAGCGATCGCATTTCGTTGCATAATGGAAGACAAAACAGGTGAAAAACCACCTTCTAATACTGCTCCCAAAACATTAGGCGTGCCTCGATTAATTTGGCTACGGCTTCCACCAAAACCAAAACCAGAATTGTATTCGTAAGATTCGCTTCGCGGTTGATTTAATACTCTACCCACATTACTAAGCGCACCAAAAAGGAAAGCATTAGCATCTTGCGATAAAATTTCTGAGCCTTTGTCGTCCCATTTTTTAGCAATTAAAGGTTCGCCACCTGCGCCCCGAATACTGACAACTCCAGGCGGTAAACGGTACTCTCTTCCATCAGGAAATACAACTGATTCAGCGATCGCTTCAACCCATCCATTTGACGCTACATTTGAAATGGTAAATATAATCAAAGTCCCAGAATTAAGAAGCGGTTGTTCGTAAGCATTGCACAGAGGAGATGTTAGCTGAACTGCAAACCTTTGCGTATTGGGGTTAGAAGGCTTATTAGCGTACTTATTAGCATTGGCAGTAGTGGCACCAGAAGGATTGAGAACTGGTGTAATTAATTTACCGTTGGCGCTGGTTCCCACTTGCAGATATTGACCGCTAAGGACGGGAGAATTAACGGGCAATGAGTTAATGGATTGCTGTGGCACTCTGCCCAAGAGTACATCTTCTTCAGCATCTACCGCTGGCATACCTGGGTTAGTTGCAACTAAATTTGATTGTGATTGAGTGATTCGAGAATCATTTAGTGGCAAGTTTTCTTCGGAGTTGTTTGCTTCTAAATTTGGTTGAGATTGAGCTATTGCTGATGGGGAACCATTTAGTAACAAATTTTCTTCAGCCGCTAGATCGCTACCATTACCTTGGTTAGTATAAGGCGCAGGTGGGTTGGCAATAACTGGAACAGCTTGAGGGAGAGCGAACGAACTACGCTCCGGTGCATTTGGTGAGCTTCCAGTAGAAGAATAAGCAGTTACTTGTGCTGTAGGAATGCCAGTTGGTCTTGGCATAGCTAATTCTGCCGACTGTCCGGGAACAGGTACAGCAGCAACTTCTTGAGTGCCATTCTCAGGAACATCAGCCTGTCCGTAACTACCAACGCGAGCCAATGCTTGCCATTGTGCAAGTGGATCGGGCGGCGGCAATGCCTGTGTTGCAGTTGAAGTAGGTTTTAGTGTTGGTGATGGTGCGGAACGCAGGGGCGGAGTCGATCGCACAATCTCTTGTCTAGGTCGAACAAGTGCAACGGGTGCCGAGCGAACTGAAGCTGGCTGCTGTACGGGAACCGGAACTCTTTTCACCACTTCTCTGACGATGACTCTGGGAGGGGAAGAAGTCTGGTTATTTGCTGGTGGGCGATAGACAGGATAGGCACTACGAGTTGGGGTTTGATTTGGAGAAGTATTTGTTGCTGTTGAAGTTAAACTTGGGTTTCTTGTGGCAGTTGGATTAGAAGGACTTTTAGCACGATTTAGAGCCGCTAATTGTTCGGCTTGTGTCCCAAGAGCAATCTCCGTTTTAAGTTTTCCTGTCTCATTTTCCGTTGGTGTCGGTGCAGGAGTAAACGTTGGAGTCGGAGTTGGAGTCGATGACGTTTGAGTGACTTTCCCTCGATTGAAAACGTTATTGAGAAATAGCCCAGCACTCACAAAAACCACCATTGCACCCATACCAACCAAACCACCCTTAGTCCAAGGGCTGTTAGAAAAAGTTCGCTCAGTTTTAGAATGATTTGGCTCATCTGAATCTGAATTCGACTCGAATAATTCATGGCGAGAAATAATGTTATCTGGTTCGCTGAGATTTGCTTCAGGCGAGTCTGATTTTTTAGCGGGACTGAGTTCAGTATCCTCTTCAAAATTTACTAATTCCGCTAGTTTTTTTCGATCCCAAATAGAGGTAATTTCATCTTCATTTATATTTCTAGTTGATGATTGAGATAAAGATTCGATCGAATTGCTTTCACTTGCTGGTAAATTATCAGGATCGAAATCTATAAATTGAGAATAATCTTCGGTGTTAGCCATTATAAATTCTCCTTAGTTAAATCGCGAATTGCATAAATTTCTAGCCCACTTTGGCGCACAGAATAAACTTTAGAAGCCAATTCTGATAATGTTTCAGTTGGGGCTTTGGGCGCTTCCACAGCTTGAACGTAAATCTCTTTATTAAACGGAATTACATCCCCTAAATTGCTGGTTTTGTCCATTACCATCAAGTTTGCCACCATTTTGACTTTCCACTTTCCTGATGCAATTTGAGTAGGCGGTTGAATTTCCAGAGGGACTAAAGTAACTTGAACTGAGCGGTTAAAGACTCCAGACGGAGTAATTTGAGCTAGCTTAGTAAGAAATTCTTTCCGAAAATCTTCAGACAAAGCGAAGCTGGCTTGCCATGCTGCTGTGGTAACGCGATTTCTGTTATCTATTTTGATACCTGGGTCAGGTTTGGGATTGGCAGCTTCTTCTACAGTAGTAGCTGGTAAAGTTCCCGACCAATTCATCATTAATGTAAAGATATCGGCGACAAATTGGCTAATAACTTTTGGGGTTCTTTCTTTAGAGCCAAGGGGGGCTACTGCTATAGTTTTACCTGTTTCTAATTGCACTAAAGTTGGCGGAGCTTTTCGAGCCAAACTGGAATAAGCACCGTAAAGGAGAATTACTCCTAAAAGATTGATAATATGTAATCCCAGCGTGACAACAGCAAAAAGTGCTAGAGTATCGCTTGTTGTAAAGCGCTTCTCTTGTCTTTCTAGAAAACGCAAACGTTTGGTTGTCGCTGATTCTTCGGTGTTAGGAGTTTGTAGAGGAGCCATAAACAATTCAAAAAGCAAAAAATGGGAAATTCAACAAATATGTTTTAGCGACCCAGTATCCGAGAGAATACAAAGCTAGTAACTCGCCCAACGGCATTTGCTCCCCGGCGTACATCTTTACCGCCTGCAAGTAAACCATGCCGAATCACAGTTTGTAGGGCATCAAAAACAGCTTTTCCTGCACCTGCTGCCAACGCTAGTGATAATATTGGTGCTAATAAACCAACAGCAAAAGCAAAAATCATGGGGTCATTGTCTCCTGCATTTACAACTAAAGTAGCGACCAATCCCGTTACGATATTTAAAGACAGTTTGATTAATCCAACTGAATAAAAGCCAATCAACCAGGCAAAAATAGCTCTTTGTCCAACTGGAAGTAGAGTTCCACCAACTGCTAAAGGGCCAAGTAAAGCTGTTAGTAACCAAGTGATTTCAACCAACCATTGAAAAGCCATACCAAAAGCAATTAATAATCCTCTAGCTGACATAACAAGTGTATTTTGAATACCTGATTGCAAAGTATTAACTAAGTTTTGTCCTTGCTGTAAGGGATTGAGAGAATCTAAAAAGTTTTGGTAAGACTGTGAAGGGTTAGGTGGAGCAGAAGCTTTAGCTTGTTCTATGGCATTATTCACGCAATCTTGCTGTTGGATTGGGTCGGCTTTACTAGCACATTGAGCTAAAATACCACGCGCTAAATCTTCGGAACCGATTTCTAACATCACCTTTTGATAGGCTTCTTGTAGGCTGATGCTAGAGGCTGTTTGAGTTAAGATTGTTTGATTAACTTGATTGATTAATGACCGCATACCTTTCGTAGCATCTGATAAAAGCGAGGCATTATTGGCTAGCAAACAAATAACTAAAATCGGCCAAATTAATTCGGCGAAACTGCGAATTTCTTCCCCATCAATCAAATCTTTAGCCCACTGGACTATGAAGATTAGTAAAGTACCAACGGCGAACAAAATACCGAGATTGGCGAGGGCAGTGTATAAGCCACCACCCAGTACGTCATCCCAAAGTCGATCGAGCGATTCGCTGATAAATTGAGAACCTTGTGCAGACTGATTGATAATTTGAGAAGCTTGATCTTGCACAGCCCCAAATAATAGCGACTTTTTCCATAAAAAACTTTGGGATAACATTTCCATCTTGAGTCCACCTAAAACAAGTTAGAACAATCTGGCTCGTGAAAAAATACGTAAGTTGCCAAAACCTGTGCTAACGCGATCGCTATCTGCGGCTTGGTTTTGACCGTCGATAGCACGAGAAATATTTGTTAAGTTGACATTAGCTAGTTCTTGACGTTGGGCATTTTGTGCCATATCCTGCCGCATAGAACCAAGAACACCGCTGATTTCTGCATTTTGGGCAGCTATCCGTTTCATTACATTTTGGGTAACAACATCTGATTGAGCGATTTGTGCTTGCTGCTGCACCGTTTCTACTGCTTGTTTGGTAATTTGCAGTTGTTCTTGAGTTCGTTGCTGTCCTTGTTGACTGAGCGTTGCAGATGCAGTTGCTCTGGTAATTTGGCGATCGATCTCGTTGGTTGCTCTTTCTTGAGAATTAATCGGTTCAGCAGAATTTGATAAAGTTTCTTCGACAGTTTTTCGAGTTGCTATAGGATCGGGTATTCCTAAAACGCCTTTAGCTTGCCCAAGTGCATTTTGCAAATCCGCATTAATAGAGTCTTCTAAGGGTTGAATTTTGTCATTTATGACTTGGCTAATATACCGTTGAGCTTCTTCAAAATACTGAAGAAACTGGTTTAACAAACCATTAAAAAAGTCTCCCCTACCCATCGGTGTAGTAACAGCACGACTAGGAGCAGTATAAGTAATCAAAAGCATCACAGCTAAACCTGAAATGATAGCGGATTTTTTGGAGTGTTTGTTGAGTTTCATATTGACTCCTTCTTGATTTTCAATTTCAAGCACTCTTACTTAAAGTGATAAGTTGTTTGCTGAACTCTTTAATGGCGATGAATTTATCGCTATGTTTTTGGAAAGCGATTGCACGCGCCGCCTGTTCTTCAGGATTGTTAGCAACTGCGGCTAATAACTCAGCAGATGGATAATAGCGGCAGTATGTGTAAATGCCGTTATCATCTAACAACCATTGTGAATACATTCCGCTGCGGCGGGGAAAAAAACTTTCGGTGGAATTTTTGTAAATAATTTCAGGTGGATATTTGAGAATATTTACAAAGCTATCTGCTGCTGTTGGTTGAATTCTTCCAATTAGTCGAGTGGACAAGTTTTGAAATATTTTTGCACCACTGGGAGAAGTAGCGATCGTATCAGGATCTTGTGCAGATAAAATAACACGAATACCCGATTTAGCTCCGTTAGCACATAATCTTCCAACTAAAGCGGCGATGCTGTCATACTCAAACAAAATTGGCGATTCATCAATGAAGAAAATACTCGCTGTTGATGCTAAAGCACGTCGTAAAGCTGCCGAATAAGCACTTAAAGAAAGAATGGCAGCATCTTCATCGTTGGAAAGGTTTCTCAGGGCGAAAACAAGCAACCTTGCATTACTTCTAAAAGTCGAAGGAAGCGCGATCGCTCTACCAACCCGCGAAGTCAGCCAAAACCGCAAGCGCAGTTTGATTAATTGCAGCGCCGCTGGAATATCGCCAGTGAGCGAATCCAAGCGCAGCCGTTCGGTAGAACAGTAGCTCAGAAAATCGTTTAAAGTCGGCATCTGTTGCCATTCTTCCGAACCAAAACCGTGAGTGAATGCGGTGGCGTAGCGATCGCGAATTTGCCAGTCGCTAAAGAAAGCATCCAAAGCTAAAGTTAAAATCGCTCGCACAGTGTCCAGAATGGCAGTATCTCTCATGCCACTAGTACGTTTTCCACCTATCACCATTGCCATCAATGCAGAAGTTAAAAAATCCTTATAATCTTCAAATCGCTCTTTTTGAAGTTGTGGCGATAGAGTGCTTAAATCCGGTAATTCAAATAAATTTGAAGACTCTTTTCCAATATCGAAATAAGCGCCATCTTCACCCATAAACCGAGTATAGTCTGTGAACGTACTGCTACCATCTGGTTTGGGATAATCCATTGCTACTACTGGCATTCCCCGTGCTAAAGCTTGGGTTAAAATACCTGCTGCCATCACCGATTTACCGGAGCGAGTCGTACCGAACAGACCTAAATTTTTGTGCCGATCGTATAAGTCGATAAAAACAGGCGTTCCTCCCTCTCCTGCTATTAATTCAAACCCAGTTTTATCGCCACTTCGGGTGCGGACTAAAGGCATTAATCCCAGAACTTCGCTGTTAAGATAAAGTCGGCGGCGATTGAAAGGTGTAGTCATCAAACGCTCCCAACATATTGGAAAGGTTTGCAACCAAATTTTCCAAGGATATTCGGTTTCTCTAATCACCCAAGCTGGGCGAAGAAATAAAGATTGCAAGTGACGACACGCTTCGTCTAATTTTTCCCGACTCGGACGGTAAACTAGGAAAACAACAGCAGTATGAATGCCAACTGCACCGCGATAGAGTTCAGCTTGAGCCGCAACAGCATCTTCAATTTTTAATAACGAACCGACATCAACAGAACTTTTTTCAGTAGCCAGTTCAGCGCTAACTGTAGACTGTTTGGTAATGCGCTGCATATTGCTTTTTACTAACCCATCGTTAGCTCTCATTAACTGACAATAAATTTCTGTGTCATACACTTCATCGCGTGCCAATACCTTCCATAAATAGGACATTTGAGCATATTTATCTGTCCAACCTCCTGGTTTATCTTGAAAGGTTAAAGCTCCTATGTATTTATTTTTGATATGCGTCCAACGGCGATCGGCAACGGGAACAGAAGATTCAGATTCCATTAATAAAGTTGTGGGATGTACATCTGAATATTGATTTTCTCTCAAGCCGTTTTCGTCTAAAACTAATAATTGAGGAATTGGGGGTGGTGGAGTGTCGTTGAATCTCGACCACAAATGCAACCACATTTCTTGTGCGGTAAAAGGGCGAATCGCTAAACCCATTTTGTTAGCGAGTAATTGCTCCCAGCGTTGGAAACCATCGGTGAAAGAAGCATAAAGTAACTTTTCTACTCGAAAAAAGTGGAATTCATGAATTTCTCCAGTGAATTTCTTCCATGACTTTTCGATAAAAGCTAATGCTTTTTCAATGTGATCCTCTGTTCTTGTGACAAAAAGATGTAAAATATCTTTATCGAGTAATTACAGATCTTCGCCTCTGCTGCTATGACTCAGCCAAATCTTCTGGAACTTGCCAAACAGGGCAATCCGAGAGCGATCGCCACCCTGATGAACCGCCAGCTACAACCCAAGGGAATCACAGTCAAAGCTGCGCTCAAAGATGGTTGCTTGCAAGTAATGCTGGAATCAGAACAAGTTCCAGAAGAACAGGCTATGATTGCCTTTGTTCGTAAAGGAATGATGAGCTTGGGCACTCAATCCATTACAAAAGTTAGGATTTACGGGCGACAAACTGGAGAAGATTTCCCCGCCTGGACTCAAGAATTTGCACTAGGAACAAACAGCAAAATTCAAACAGATCTTAAATCACAGCCGCAAATAGTAGCGCCACAACAACAACAGATACAAGTACCGCCATCACCATTACCATCCAAAGTAAAGCCTAAATCTGGCAATAATACAGACGATCCTAACTTTGACTTGGCATCTCTGATTACTGATGAGAACTCAGATCTCAATATGTCAGAGTTAATTAATGAATTATCTGTTTCACCAAAACCAGCACCACGACAAATATCAAAATCTCTACCCAAACAAGCTTTTACAAAATCGGAATTAGAACCCTCAACTGAGATGTGGAGATGTGTACACACTCTTAGAGGACATTTATGCGAAGTAAATTCCGTTGCTTTCAATCCTGATGGTAAGACTCTTGCCAGTGGCGGCGGAGGTACAAAGGACGCTATTAAGATTTGGGATATCGAGACGGGAAAGGAAATTTGTAGTATCAGGCAACACGATAGCTGGGTTTGTACGCTTGCTTTTAGCCCAGATGGGCAGATACTTGCTACTGACACTGGCGGGCTTCAAACTATCAAACTTTGGAATTGGCAAACAGGCAACGAGATACGAACTATTGGTGCTTTGTCGCTGGGAAAATCAGACTGGGGTCAATTTATTTCTGCTATCAGTACTTTTGCGATTGGACATTCAAACATAATTAAATCGATTGCTTTTAGCCCAGATGGACAGATTCTTGCTAGTGGTAGTGCAGATAATACTATTAAAATTTGGAAGGTACAGACAGGTAAACAAATTATTACTCTTACAGGGCATTCAGGCATGGTTCAATCAATTTGCTTTGCTCCTGACGGTAAGGTTCTCGCTAGTGGTAGTAGCGACAAGGATATTAAATTCTGGGATGTTAAAACAGGCAAGGAAATTTACACAATCAGTGGGCATACAGACTCAGTTGAATCAGTTGCTTTTAGTCCAGATGGTCAAACTATTGTTAGTGCTAGTAGGGATAAAAGTATTGCTGTTTGGGATGCCAAAACAAGCAGAAAAATTCATACCATAAGAGGTCATTCAGACTGGGTTTTTTGTGTTGCTTTCAATCCTGATGGTAAGACTTTCGCCACTGGTAGCAGAGATAAAACCGTGAAGGTTTGGGATGTCGAAACAGGTAAGGAACTCCGCACCCTTAAAGGGCATTCAAAATCTGTTCATTCAGTTGCTTTTAGCTTAGACGGACAAACTCTTGCTAGTGGTTGTGAGGATGCGACCATTAATATTTGGCAGCGTGAGCTTAAAACCCCAGCCGTGCCAGCTATTCCCACCCTTACTTTACAACCTAAAATCCAAAACTGGAGATGTCTACTTACTCTTACGGGTCATTCACGGGGCGTTGCATCTGTAGCTATTAGTCCTTCCGGGAAGATGGTAGCCAGTGGCAGTAATGACAAAACTATTAAAATTTGGCAACTGGATACCGGAGATGAACTCAAAACCCTAGTAGGTCATGAAGGCTGGTTTGCCGGAGTTAACACAGTTTTCTTCAGCCCAGATGAAGAAACTCTAGTTAGTGGGAGTTCGGACAAAACCATTAAGCTGTGGCAACTTAGCAACGGCAAGCAAGTTCGCAATTTCATAGGCCATACTCAGTTAGTTCAGTCTGTTGCCATTAGCAGGAATGGACAGACTCTAGCTAGTGGTAGTGGTGACGGAACTATCAAGTTGTGGCAGTTAGGAACAGGTCGAGAAATTAGGACTTTGACTGGACATTCTAACACAGTTAATTCTGTCGCTATTAGCCCGGACGATCGGATTTTAGCAAGCAGCAGCGATGACAAAACTATCCAACTGTGGGATCTAGCCAGTGGTGAGTTAATTCGCACTTTAGTAGGGCATTCAGGCTGGGTGCATTCTGTTGTCTTCAGCCCAGATGGGCAGACTTTAGCCAGTGGCGGGAGTCATGAAGATCACACCATTAAGCTTTGGCAATTGAGGACTGGTAAAGAAATTTATACGCTGACAGGGCATTCAGACTCGGTTCTTTCGGTTGCTTTTAGTCCAAATGGGCAGATTCTAGCTAGCGCCAGTAGAGACAAAACTATAATAATTTGGAGGCTTGATAGGGGAGAAGAAATTTGCACCCTGACAGGGCATTCAGATGCAGTTTTTTCTGTTGCTTTTAGCCCTGATGGAAAAACGCTAGTTAGTGGGAGTAATGACAAGACTATTATGATTTGGCGATGTGATTAATAAAACTTTTTAACAAAGTTTGGTTGCACTTCGCCAAAACCTTCCCAGTAACTATCGGTCTTGGCATTAAAACTAACAGAGTCAACAATTTCATCAACAACGACGCAATCATCAGTATCTATGTACCGCTTTAGTTTGTCTAGCAATTCAGCAGCACTATAGTTGCACCTGAGTTCCCACTTAGACAATAAAGACCGTTTAGCACCTAGTTGACTCAAAATGCTGTGAAGCTTTTGGTAATCTCGGTTACGATTTCTTAAATCATAGCTAATTGACAATCTTCTCATACTATTTCCTCAGTTGGTACGAATTTAGTATAATTGTACTATAATTTATTTACTGTTCGCTAGAAAAAAGAGGATCGCCCTCTCAAAATCTGAGTTTATATCAGAGGAAAGCGATCTCACTTATAAGAACCCTAACCCCAATATTCCAGCAAGGCAACCAGATGCAAGGGCTATAGTACTCCAGGGTTGTAAGCCTTCCTTCTTCTTGGCTTCGGAGCGTGCTTCTCGAATAACGGCTAAAGCTGCATCTGCGATCGCCTTTTTTTGCCGTGCAATTAGTACCCGTTCGGATAACTCCAACGATTGTTTTAATTCAGCAGAACCGTCTTTGAACATACGTTCTAAGGTGTCAGGAGTTTCAGAGAGTAGTAATTGCAACTGTCCCAATAAAATGGGAAAAATTATTCCCGGATCGTCAGGTTGCAGATCGGTTAAAGCTACATAATCCCAAACCTTTTGTTGAAAATCTTCTGATTTATCTTTTAACAATCGCTTGAGTAATGGAAAATCTTCCGGTTTTTTTACAGATTGGGTCATGGCAGGACTCCCGTTTCTGCAAATACAGTTACTGCATCTGTGATAAAATTATACAGTCGGCTTCGTTCCCATACAGGCCAAACTTTTCTGCCGTTGCCGTTTGTGCTAGCCGATAAAGCTTCCCTAAATGAAATACCTTCTGCGTTTAATTTATCACGTTCTCTCTTGGCTAGTCGAGGAAATTCCATTTGAATAATTGGTAAAATTTTATGACCAGTTTCATCTACATCTTTGATACTTCTATCTTTTTTAGCAATTTCCGGTTTTTCGATAATTGCCTGATTTTTTGTAGCTAATGGTAAACGAATAATCTTCTGAGTAAGATGTGTCAAATTAAGGTCATTATCAAGATTTTCCCAATTGCTGGCTATGCCTAAATTTCGCACTAAAATATGTTGAATATGTCCTCCATAATGCCACAAAGAATTTAAAAATAAATCGATACTTTCTTTAAATCCATTTGTGACAAACCAATAGTTGATTTGAATTTCCACATCCTTCTCTTCTTCAGGTAGTTGTATGAGCGGTAAAACAGTACGATCGAGCCAAGCACGGATATTTGTATCTGCTTGAGCAGGGAGATTAACTAAAACTGGTAATTGTTTAGCAGCTGCCCAGTTCAAAATTTCATCTGCTGCATCTTCGCGATCGGTATTATCGCTTAATTCTAAGCGGTGCGCTGCTTCTACTTCATTTTTTTGGTACATATTCCATACATCGGGATTGGTGCGATCGCAATCTACCACAATCACTTGTTGTTCTTTCTTTTGATAGTAATAAACGATGGTTTTTCCTACCGTTGATTTTCCGATTCCACCAATTTCACCACCGCTGATATGTACGACAATTTTTTCTTTTCCTACTGCGGGTGCGACAACTTCCGGCTGATTAGTATGAGCTTCTAAACTTGCTTGGTTATTGATGCGATCGCCAACTTGAATTTCCGACATTGTTTTGCTCTCCGCCTTATTTTTTGAGCTTGACCTGCGAGGCATAGTGTTTGTAACAGCATTGAATACAATTTCACTCTTTTATTTATGCCATTTTCACCAAAAAAAACCTTGTTCCTTTGGTAAGTAACTTAATTAAAGTATAAGTGTTAGCGTTTCTAACAAAAGATAGAGATGAACTCTACCTTGACTATTAAATCGGCACTTTTCCTACTAGCTAAAGTTACTTTCTTCAGTTAGATGCTCACCTGTAGGTATGGCGCGAATATTGGGATAAAGAAAGCAGTTTTTCCAGTAACTCAAATGCACTATTAGCTGATTAGGTAAAAACCTAACTGCTCGCATCTAAAGGAGTCACAATGATTAGTTCGTCCAAAAAGTCAATTAATTTGCAGCAAATTGCCGAACAATTTAAGCGAAATCAGCACGTAACAAGTAAGATAGATTTAACTGGTGAAGCGGTATATATTACCGTTGCTCAGTTGAAGGCGATCGAAACAAGCTTGTCAATTTTACCGGATGAATGTGCCTTAATTCGCATTAATGGAGCGACTACTGAAGAAGGGGAACAGAGATATTACAGCAATACTTTAACTGTCTACCTCGATGATGACAGTAAGGCTGGGATTTTTGATACTCAATTTCAAGCAATCGAAGGTTTTAAATTCATCAAATACGAAACTGGCTATGAAGGGTATCAGGATATTCTCATCGGAGATATTGAGTTGCGGATTGATTTATCTCGTTCATCTGCTTATAACGAAGATTTGCGTTTACCGGAAAAAGAACGGAAAATAGGGATTAAAAAAGGGGTAGGTGCGCCTATTCCTAAATTGTTAGCATCGGTGCCACATCCTACTGTTCCTTTGCGCGATTTAGAGGATAGTTTGATTTACAAAGTATTGAAGAAAACAGGGAAAAGTACTACTTTTGAGCGACTGCGGTGGCGTTACTTAATCCAAGATCCAAATGGGGAGGAATTTGAGGTTTATGGTAACAGCGACTTAGATACTTTAGTAGAACAAAGAGGTTGCCCTTGCGAGTTTCAAATAATTGATAGAGTTCCTTATAAAGAAGGACAGATCATCAAACTTGCTGCACCAGAGGTAGCTTCGTTTGCCGATCTCATTATTTGATGCTATTTTCCCATACAGATATGGCTTTGGTATTGATTCTGCAATGAGCGCATAGCGTTGTTGCTGATACTAATGATTTGCCAGAGCCATTTCTGTAGTAAAAGATTAAAAATAAAGCGACCTTTACAGGCCGCTTTCAAAGTTAAAAATCATCTGGAGCATTGGGGTCGAGATAGACATATTCAACTAATTCTGGTTCCATTTCCTCATCATTTTCCAAGGAATCATAACCACCAGTGAGATAGTCGTAATAATCTTCAGCATCCATATCTAAAGGCAACTCATCCAAGGGAATGCGATTAAGGAGAGCTTCGGCTTGTCTAAGGATTTGGTCATAAGAATAACCCTGAATAACCAAACCCTCAACATAATCCTCATCTAGATTTGCATCCAAAGCAAACTCCCGCTCAAACGGAGACAAAAAATCAGAATTCATCATAGTACTTACCGCCATGACACTAGTATTTAAACACTTCGATACCAGATTAAACCAATGGATAGAAAATCCATCAGACCCCAGTGGGATTTTAACAGAAGAACTGGAAAATACCCTACTAGAAGCATTTTTCCCTGAAGCAACAAACGACTTTTCCTTCGGTCATATAGATGAAAATAGTGCGCCCGAAGACTTATATAATCATCCAGAAAACCACATCTTACTACTATCTAGCGGAGGTCGATTAGTTTATGGACCTGCAAAATATTTAGAAAAAATAGAAGCCATTTGTCCAGACAGAAAAGACCGGGGTGCTTATGGTAGCATCTTTATCGGCGCTTGCCAAAATGCTGTAAACCAGCAGGTGAATATTTTAATTGTAGACGATATAACAGGGGAAAACGGAGAGATACTTCCTAACAACATAGCATGGCGATTAGTAGGAGACTGTCATGGGAAAATCTCACCAGAACTAGCAACAGAACTGAGTGAAACAGTATCGAATGTAATTCAACATAGACTATGATGTTTAGAAGGAGAATTATCTGGTCGGTTTGGCAAAGGAACAGTAGCACCATTAAACCTGAACTCACTACCCATTAAACCAGAAATCAACAGCAAAATAGATCTAATCATACCCACATCATCATTCAAAGGAGGAGACAAAAAAAATCACCCAATTCGACCAGGACTATACAGCAACCAAAGGATATTCATAGGTGAAAAAGACCGTTCCCAGTCTTCCTTAGTAGCAATTTCTCAAACACTGGATTGTGCGCCATTTGGCATAAAAGACTTTCTGCGTCAAATCGAAACAGAAGCACTATTATTAGCGAACATTCAAAAAGATCCCAGAAAAGTAGCACAACGCTACTGTGAAGCCTACGAAAAATTCCAAAAAAACCGACAACTGAAAATCGAAGAAAACGGAGAAGAAAACGATACTTCAGAATCAGAAACAGCCGAACAACAAGACCCAATGATGTATCGTCTAATTAAAGCCGACCTAGAGGGTCACTGTCAATTACTATCATCCCAAAAAGTAGTAGACGAACTAGAACGTTTCATGCAAAATCAATGGCGAGATTTAGCTTTAGGAAAAAGTATAAAATTTAATCGGGCCATGATTATACCGAGTAAAGAATTAATCAGTGGTGAAATCTGCGATATGAGATTTCCCGAAGGCGAAGAAATCTTAAACTTTCGCTCACCATATCTCAATTCCAACGGGATGTGCATTAACAAAAATAAATACGTCGCCGACGCACTAGACCCCAATGGAAAACCTCTCGTAGGAGTGGTAGTAGTCAATGACGAAACCAGAGAACGGATTGCCCAAAGAATAGAAGCCTTGCGTTCGCAAGGTATTGAAACTGATGAAATTGTGCCAGCAGAAACCGAATCAGAACGCCAAGGAAGAGACTTTGATGGTGACACAATTGGTACAGAAATAGCCAGTAAATATCCAAAGTTTGCTCAGATAGCTAATCAAAGAGAATTAACTCCAGAACTTATTGAAAGAGCGCTGCTACTGAATCGACAAATGTATCACGAAATGGTAAGTGAAGCGGGATATCAAAACCAGATAGCAGTGGATATTTTCAAAAGTAATCGCGCTCCCGATTTGGATGTAGTTAAAGAAAATTCTCGACTGCTACATCGAAATGTTGAATACATTAAAGACAAAAAACAACATGACGTTTTTTTAGAAACAGGAATTTCTACTAATGGTTTAAGTCCAAGAGAACTAATAATTCAGCAAGTTAATGAAATTTATGAAGCCAATCCGTTAGAATCACGTCCAACAGTACAGTTTCGCGACCTATTTCCCCCCAGTTATACAGAAGAACAACTCAAACAAGCTGAGGCTACTAAAGTCAAGTTCGATGAACTATTTAACGCTGCTTCAATTCAAAACCAACGCTTAAAAACCGAAAAAGGGCCAGTTTTAAAAGTACTCACTCAAAAAGGTATGGCAATAGAAGTTAGTAACTTAACTCAGTACAAGCACCCAGCCTTATTTGGAGAAAATGGAGATTTAAAAAAAATAGGAGAACGAGGAGAGCATTTAAATATCAAGTTAGTTGAAAACAAAAAAGGCTTTCATCAAAAAAGTCATCGGTGGAAAGTGTTAGCAGAAGTGGAAGGACAAAGTAATGAAGATGGTAGCTCAAAGTTTCTGCCCTTGGGAACTTTATGCGAACATTCACGGCAAACACTGAAGTCAGTTTTACAAGAGGAAGCTATTAAAAAAATTCATTCGGGCGAGGGATTGATTACTAAAAATGTATCAGTTGAAGTAGCATCACCTTTATCACAAAGACAGGTAAAGTTGATGTTTAAATTCGCTTATGATTTCCTGAGCGAATTTAACAGTAGTATTCCTGAAGAGCAAAAACTGGCAATGGCATCTGCCTGTTGGCATTTAGGGACAAGCAGAGGTTTTGAAGAAAAGTCAAAAGAGCAATCAGAAACCAACTCTAGTCAAGAATATAAAATATCCAACTTCTCCTTTGCTGCTTTTCCCGAACAAGTAATTGAACAATTAGAACAGCTTCAATTTACAAAACTTACCGTCACCGGAATTAATGCTGCCGAGTCTAATCAACATTTTGGTAGAGAATGGAACCAGGATGATTTGTTACCAGTACAAATCCAAGTACGTCAGGATTTACCAGCAGAACATCCTCGTTACAATCGTCCCTTAGTGTTTATTGAAGAAAAAGAATTTGCTCCCATAGAGTCGAGAAGTGCCCATTTACCCATAGGAACAAAAGCACTAGCCACTGTTAATCCTGACCCAGGTCACACAATTCAAGTTCAATTAAATCATCCGAGAATTAACACAGCAATTCAAATCGGTAAAGCTCAACAACATAGCTTTGCCCAAAGAGCTTTTCGGGGTGAACAGGCATCAGTGACAATTAGTTTTGTTAAACCTGAACCAATCCCAGTAATTAAAGTGGGTAATCAAGTGTTGGGTGAATTGGATAAAGCGAGCATCAATATCCTAGAAAAAGCGGGTCGTTTGGTAGATGGAAAAACTATTGATGTTACACTGAATAGTCGAGGAAAAGGCTTTGGTTCGCACGTTATTGCCACTACTGCTATCGGTAATTCTTTTCGCATCAATAAACTAGGAAAGTCTTTCTGGTCAAGCTCATTCCATAACCAAACAGCTACCGTGACTGTGGGGTTCAAAGAACGATCGCCCGAACCTGCTATTCTAATAGATGGAAAAGTTGTGGGTATACTGACCCAAAAAGAAAGCAAAGAAGCTCTCTCAAAAGCTGGTTTGTTAGTTGAGGGACAAACGTTTCAAAATGCTTTCTTAACAAGTAATTCCACCACTGCAACTATTACTGTTGCTCCAGAGAGTGTAGAATATCCAGAGACTTGGACAAAGCTAATTCAAACCGAACAGAAATCACAAATTTCTTCCGAACTTCTCGAAATTTCTCGTGGATTTCGCACAAAATTAACTCAATTACCAACGTTGTTGTTTACTAAAGAAGACCATGAGTGGTTTTCCACCAATGGAAGTTTGTCAGAACAACCTGCTTTAGGATTGTCAGTAGACAAACGATTGAGTGAGAACACTTCAAATTGGCTTTCTGCACAGGGAGTAGAATGGCTTCATTCGCCTGACGAAGCTTTAGTTTGGTCAGAAACTCAACGGGGTTATGAAGTCTTTTTTATTAAACCCGATACCGTGAAACCAGAAGTTTACCAACAGTTGATTGAACGGTGCGGCGAACTACTTCAAGCTTCAGGAAAACCGAATACTTATTTGGAACGCTTGGAATCGATGCCTAAATTACATGAAACATTGTGGTCTATTCCTGCTACTAGTTCAACAGTAGAATTGGAAGCACAAGATATACAAACAAACTTAGATGGTCAAAAGCAGTTAATGGAGTCTGCTTTCGCACAACAAGAAGAACAATACCCAGCAGCACAGGATAACCAGCAAGTAGTGCTAGAAACTCTGCAAAGCAGTGTAGTTCCTGTACCGCCAACAGTAGCTTTACAACAGGAGTATAATCAAGCTCAGTTGTTACAAGCACAGCGTACAGAGGCGATCGCTCCTATTGTCCACAGTTTCCTTTATTTGGAGGGTAAACCCACTGCTACGGGGGCGATCGCTGTGGGTAAATCGAACACAGCTGTTTGGGATCGAGGCAAATCCGAACTGACACTGTATGACAATGGTTCCACTGAAGCAAAGATTCCCAAAATGAGGGTGAGATATGAGGGAGGTAGCTATACACCATTGCCTATAGCGTCGAGTTTGGAGGAGATACAGACTCATGGAATTAAATCAGTTGAAGTGGAACACTTTGTTTCTAAAGTTAAGCCTTTAGTCGATGCCAGACTTAATCAACTTCAGGTAAACAAGAACTCCACAAAAGGTCGAGAAACACAACGATAAGAACGAGACAACTATTTCTTGGAATTTAAAACACAATTTCTCTTTTTTATGAAGAAGTTCCCTAAGCCTAGCCAGCATCTTGCTTACCCAAGCTAGGCGTATCTACTATTTTCTGGGCAACTACTCAATTCTTGAATTTTGGGAAATGAGTTGAGCCAGTTTGAGTAAATTTCTGAATTTGATAGATAGGCAATACTTTCGTCAACCATTGCCGTTCCGCTTTTGTCGTTTCTCCTTCTGTTACCTCTCCATTTTGCTGACTCAACTGAACCCTCATGGAATCTTGCCAATGAAACACTGCACGCCGTCGCACGACTTCAGTTCGTAAATCTTCTGCACAAACTAACTCAATTCGATTAGGTTCAGGACTCCAAGCAAAACGAACACATTCAACTTGAGAATTTTCTCTGGTTGAATAACCTCGAAGCAAGGCATAAGCGGCTTGTGGAACGGGATTGACTGGTATTTCTACAATATTGACTTTATGTTTAAGGAGGTATTCTTGATTAAGAATTTCTTCTATAGTTAATCTTAATTCCAAGTTTTCACCAGGAGCTAATCCTATTTTTTGACCGCGTTGTAGTTGCTGCAATGATAGTTGGTGTAGTTGACCAGGCGAGAATTCAATTGACTCTTTTAACCCGTTCTCATTATAGATTTGCAAGCGAGTCTCAGCGCTATTATTAGAAATTGCGTAAAACTCTAATTTTGCTTTCGTATTCTGGAACTTTTGTTTATTATCCCAATCATATCGCAGAGCAATAAGACTATCAAAATTGTAGTCTCGGCGGTCAGTTGCCAGCGTAATTGTATGTATCTCTGGTTTTTCGTTTTCGTCTCTTTTAATTGTAACTGTGCGGTTAGTTCGTGCTGAGGGTGAAGACAACAAACGGTTATATTCTGGATCTTCAAAGTGGATGAAATATGGTTCGACAGCATAAGGTAAAGCTGTTTTACCTGCAATCCGTAGAGGAAATGAAAGTATCTGCTCAAAACTATCTTCTGATTTATGGCGAATCCGAATCTGAGCAGTCACCAGAGACCCCGCTTTCTGGGTTAACAGTGATTTTAGAGTTAAATCCATTTGTTCGTTTAATGGTTTAAAATGATAAGTTCGATGGCGATAATGATAAACATTTAGTTCTTGCGAATCTTGCCCATCGATTTGTGCTTTGAGAGTCCTTTTTAAAATTACATATTCTTGCTTATTATCAGTTATGCGCCATAATCGATCGCTTTGTTTGACTAAAACAGTAGCATTAGCAAGGATTATTCCCTGAGTCTCAAACTGTTTTATTAACTCATCTTCAACTATAAGTGAATTTAAACTCTCTGCGAATTTCTGTAGCTGTGCTTTTTGAGCTTCATCAGTGCTGTCAGCTTTAATACTAAATATTGGTTCGATAGTGTATTCAATTGGTTGCTCAGTTGTTGTAATGCTAAGTTTAATTGTCCAATCTTCTATCACAAAATCTTCAGGTTTTGTCTCGATTTCAAACACTAAAATTCCATCCCAATTATATAGAATTGCACCATACTCTGGGGCTTTTAATTGCATCCGCAAGCGCCTTGCAACTTGTTTTGGTTTTTCCGGTTCTTGTGGCAGGAATTCAGCGAAGAAAGCTTCATCGGCTGGAGTATTTGTGGCTAGAACATTTAGGTTGGGTTCAAAATAACTTGCCCAAGTCTGTAATTCTTTGCCATTGGTATTTTGATTTTCAGGTAGTGGCACGGGACGAGGCATCCGATGTTGGACGGGGATACTTCCTGAAACCATCACTGCGTGAGAATTGGTTTGAGAATAGCTTTGGCGCAGAAGTTGATTGCGAATAGCTAGCATCGTGCCTGGTCTGTTACCTAACATTAAATAGTAAACATTTCCAGGTAAGACAGGTTGCCCTTGTTTAAATGGATTGATCGATGCTAAATCAAATGATGTTTTTTCTTCAATTTCATCAATGGTAGGTAAAAGCGGATCGGGGAGGGCGGGAAGTAAACTTTTGATAGCAGGCGCACGAAACATCGGCGGTAGTCCAGCTGTTGCCTGCTGTAAGTTTTTAGGACTATTGGCAGCAGAACGAAATTGAACAAAATGCTGAAAAGCTTGCCACCAAAGGGTGAATTCAGACTTTGAAATGATGGGCTTTCCAGCGATCGCCTGCCGTTTCTCGGTATACTGTACGCTCAGGCACAATCCACTCATGCCCCAAGCCCAATGTCGTTTTTCCCCTAATTTAGAGTTGGGGAGTAAATAGAGTGGCTGAACGCTAGTTGTTTGCGGCGACGCGAGTTCAAACGAGCGCAAATTTACAGGAATCGGATTGAGATTAAACTGAGCTTCTCGGAAACGCAACCACCGAACAGGCGATCGCATCGGAAAAACTCGCTTCACAGGCAGAATAGGTGTAATACTAGGAGCGATCGCAAACGAATAAGTTGTAGATAAAGCAGGGGCAGTGCTATCCTGGACGACTAAAGAAGAACCTGCTGCCAAAAAACCTTCGTTAATCTCACGAAATCGTAGAATTGCCACAGGTGAATCTGGAGCCAGTAGTGCATGAGTTTGTTCAGCCCAAGAATTGCTTAACTCACGAATTTCTTCTCTACCCTGATAAACCAGGAGTTTGAACTGTTTGCTTGCCAATTCATCTACTTTTTGGATCGAATATGTCCGTCGTAAAGGTGAGTTAATTGTTATCTTCCAATGACTTACAGGCTGAGGTTCAAGAGGCTCAATTGTTGCATTTCTCATATCTACTGGGTTAACTGTAAGTGCTGCTTTAAATGCCTTTGCCAGTTCATCTGAAACCGTAGGTTTATCGAGTTCTGGACGCAATGTTACATCAAGTTCAAACTTTTGCAATTCCCAAGTGTGACTGGCAACAGGTTTGAGAGTTTGAGTCGCTTTATCTAGACAAAGCAGTTCTGCTAAAGTGAGTCGCAATTCAGTATCCTGAGCGACAGAACTAAACCCTAAACCTAAGTAAGGACTAATAGCCAAACTAAGGGGAACGGGATTATTTTTGATCGAGGTAGAGAGCAAAGTTGCTGCGGGATAACGATTTGTCTGTTGGGAAGTAGTAGTTGGCTGTTGGGAACTGGTAGTATCCTTCTTAGGAAAATTACAATTATCGATAATTTGCAAACCTGTTGTAACAGTCCAACCGTTACCTTGATTGAGCAGCAAAACCTTGGGTTGCGGGACTATTTGTGATGTGGCTGGAATTGCAGATGAAGAAGAATTACTTTGCGGAGGATAGAATAATCGCACAGCATCAAAAGCTCGATTCAATGCAGTGGAACGACTGAGACGAGCGGGTGTATCTGGTAGTGCAGCAGTTACGCTTTGAAGCGTTGACGATCGATCTGTTGGTAGCAGTTCACGAGGAGGATTTTGGAAGCGGAACCAACTTTCTTCTACAGAGAGCGGATCGAGGCGAGACCAAGTGCGCCCAATGGTTGTTTCAAACCCAGATATCCCAACTTCCAGAGGTTTAAAGTCTGCCCAATGACATAATGCTAAGACGATATCAGAAATGGGCGCATTACGTTGGTTTTTCTGCCTGTATTGTAATAATTGAATGGGATCGAGCTGTAGAGCGCTCAAATTTTCTAAATTGAGCGAAGCATCTAAGCGATCGCGCACTTGAGCCTGCAAACGCCCTAGAAATGGCATGATTAGAAGCAACCATTTTGGCTCGGTTGGAGCGGAAGGTGCGTAATCGCGAAGATTACTGAGGATGGCTTGCTGCGTTCCATTGGGTAGGAATTGCAGGGAGGTAAAATTAGAAACTGTTGAGGCTTGTTGTTTGATCCAATGGGGAGCGCTGGCTTCTACCAGGAGGGTATCAGCCGAAAGTTTCGCCAAATCTGGGTTAGCGCCTGTGGCAAGGAGCGATCGCAATCTCACACTTAAGTAACCATGAGTTGCATCTTGTAAATCGGCAATGACACCTGTTGGACTTAGGGTTTTAGCACCGCTTAAACTTTCTAAAAACTTACGGAAGAAGTTGGGTGAAAACAGACGCACTTCTTGCACCACAGTCCAACGGCGATCGTTCTCTAGTGCAGCTGTACTCCATTCATCAGTTTCTCGGTTGAGCAGAGGTTTAACATTAATTAACTGATGTTCAACCACTGCTAAAAATTTCCAAGACTCAGTAGTTTTAAGATTAAACAACAGAAATTCACCATTCCCTGCTCCGAGTAAATTTGAGGGAATTTGGTGTTGGTTAAACAAAATCCGCATCGTATGTCGGATATGGTTTAAATCAGGTGATAAACCATCTTTTGGCCGAGCCGCTGGGTAAGTCAGCGAAGTTTTGTTGTCGCTTACCTTCATTTCGGTTGACCATGAGATGAGGTTTTTAATTTCCACAAATCCATTTAACAACAAAGACTCTTGCCAAACTTGCTTGAGTTCTCCCGTATACCCAAAAATCACATCACCCGCAGAGGAACTAAATAATTGGTTCGACTCAATGAACTCAGGAGTTAAATCCGATTGAATAAAGTCCCCCCACTGGCAAAAGAGCAGTGCTTCCACCGCAACCGTTTGCACTTTAATAGTATGTAACTTAGCTGTGCCAAAGGGGGCGCTGTCACTTTCTAAAGATTCTGTTTCCTGTTGAATGGTAAAAGTTAGGGTGGCATATCCCGGCGCTTGTCCTGATTTTAGTACCATTCCCGGCAACAAATATCGCGGTGACGAACTTTGTTCATCTGCTTGAGATTTCAACTGATACTGTTCCCAGCGAAACTGTAAACTGTTATCCCTAGCAACAATTGCATCTAGATTGCTGGATGTGAGAATTTCTAAATCATCAAATAGCGTGGCATTTTCCCAAACAATACGAGGGTAAGAATCTTGCAGAAGAGCGAATTTTATATCGGCTTTAAAGCTATATGTTGAGCGAATAGAAGTCGATGAAAGCTCTTGATAACGCTGTCCTAATTGAACTGCGATCGTTACCGATACTTCATGTTTTGGCTGTGCGATATCCCTCAAGTCGAGACTTAAATCAACTACTTTTAAAAAAAGCGTTCCCGCTGCTGTTAACTCCGAATTAAGCAGAGTGTTAAAGTTTGACAAGGGAACAGAAATTATCTGAGCAGTTTCCCCAAAGGAAAGAGTGATATTTTCTTCCCCTTGACGTAATGGTATAGACCAAATTGTATTAAATAGAGAAAATTTCAGCGTTGCTTCTGATATATTAATCGTTTTATTTGTTTTGTTTAGTTCAATGTGCTGCCATTCTAAACAAGGAACTTCACCAGTCTCTTCTTTGATTGATTTGATTGAGGTAAGATACCATTTACCTTTTGGTTTTTCAGGGGATACCACAGGGGCTTCTGTTGGTTCTTGATTTCCAGCAAGTAATGGTTCTAAACTAATTTCAGCTAGTTCTAATTGGTTAGAAGTTTCATTTGGTAAAGAGAATTTGAGACGAACTACAGTATTAAGATTTTCTATTTCGCTAGGGTTGGTTATAGGTAATTGCAATCTACCGATGATTTCAATTTGAGTAATGCGATCGCCATTTTTGACACCGTACTCTAGCGTTAACGGGTAAAAATGGAGGTTGAATAATTCCAGAGGCAAGCTTGATTTGTCATTGGCGGCTAGTCGCCATTCATAACCAGCAAGATAGTTGCGATCGCGAGAAAGCGCTTCCGGATCGTTGATGTCTTCTGCAAACGGGGACAAGTTTTTTTGGCGCTCGAAAACTCCCTCTTGGAAAGGTATATCTCGAAACCAAATTTGCCAATTTCGTCCCTCATGCACCTGTAAATCAACTGGAACTAAGCTTGTGGTAAGTTCGTAGGTTTTGGTGATGACAGGTTGTTCGGACGTTCCTGCATCAGCTACCTGAACAGGAGTGGAAATAAATAAAGCTGTTGCCTGACTTACCGCACGGGAAAGTCCTCGTTGATCGCGTAAATCGCTATTAGACAATTGATAAGTTTCCATACTGCCAGCTGTAATGGTGTAAGGAACCTTACCGTTCTGGCTACCGTCTTTAATTAGCTTAAGCGTGCCATTAGATTCGACAAAATGACCGGAAATTCCCTCTAAAAGCCGATCCGTTTGGATAGTTAAATTATTATCGTCGTCTGCATTAGTTAACTCAAATTTTCCCGGATAGCTATCAAGTTGGAATTGAGGCGGCTTGATATTCCAACTGAAGGGTTCAATTAAGTGCTGAATCGATATCCGATCTGCTTGACTGACAAAGGCATCAACCGCATCTGCACTTGCTAAGTTAGCGCGATCACTCAAACTTTGCCAATGATCTGCTAAACTTTCACGAGTAAGAGGTTTGGGTGGTTCCGGCGGTGGCGAATCTGGTAATGGAGAGACAACTTCAGGATTTTTAGGTACTTTCGGAAGTTGAGCAAAAGCATTCAGTTCATCCGTATAAGGTAAATCGAAGCGATATTGCCGATTCAGTTTAGTCTCTGCATCAATATCTGCTTTGGTAATGTTGGGATTTGGATCTAAAATCAATCCCGGAACTGAAAGTGAAACCATTGGCAAATCGAACAGGGAACGCCACTCACGCGCTGGTGCAAGTTCTTGGTTGAGGACAGATGCCCAATTCCTTGCTCCTTTGATAAGATTGCGATCGCTTCCTTCCGACAATCCCACACCAAATCGCCAAGCGTTAGGTAAATGAGTTTCTGCTTGAATATTCAACTCAAAAGGCATTAGTTGGCGACTAGCATTAGGAAAATTAGCTGGCGTTTTACTTTGAGTTAATGGCAATGCTTGAATCATCGGCAAAGTCGAATGTCGTCGCCAAACGAGTGCCAAATGATCGCTAAAAGTATTCGGTGGTAATACGCCACGTTGTACAGCACGATAGAATTGTTGAGAGTCTACTTCATATTGAAATGACCATTCTCCTAACACAGGAATGCTTTCAGAAGCAGAGGCTAGTTTCCGATAAAATCGTAGGTTTTTAAATGCGATCGCTACCAATGGTGGAAAGGTATCTTGCGCTCCTAAAACTGTTTGTAAAGGAATAGATTCTACACCAGAAATCCAGTTATTCAGATCGGGCAAAGCATCTTCTGCTTTTGGTTTGCCTGTACTCAGCCAGAACAATCCATCTAAAATTATCTCTGGTGTTTTTAAAGTTAATTCTATCTTCTTTAATTGGTAATCATCGTATTCTGATACTGCTTCTTTCTCTTGGCGGTGCAATGTCCAAGTTCCAGACAAACTCTCTGCATCCAACAAACTGAAACTCCAAGGATGTTCATCAGAACTTTCTGGTTGTGGAATTTCAACATTACGATTACCAAACTCTACTGCTCCTTGAAATAGGGGCGATCGCAGTTGTGTCTGCGATGCAGTTGGATCGGTAACATTTGCCAGTTGAGCATCAAGATAAATTTGTTCTGTAATGTTGGGAACTGGAAGTTGCGCCCATCCTTCTGCTAATGGCATAAATCCCCATAGCACTGCTGGATTAATAGCATTAGGTTGACGAGAAATCAGCAGCACCTTTTTTTCTAGTTGGATTGTTTCAGGTTCCAATTTGATAAAATAACTCGTAATCTTATCTTCAAATTGCATTGTTGTGGCTTGAAAAAGCCACCATTTTCCTTGCTGAATAGTGACTATTTTAGAATCAAGCTTTGGTTGAATTCCTGATTTTTCTAACAACTGTTTGAAATTTTCTGGCAAAATTTCTGAATCCAAAGAATTCAGTTCTGCTTGGCTCAGTTCAAATCTGAATAACGTTGAATTATAAAACCATTCAGGGATTAGTAAATCTTGATTGTTGCGAAGAAAGCTGGGTGTTTGTGTTGGGTGAAAAGCTAATTTAAAATCATCAACTGTAAAAGATTCGTTCCAATCAGGTTGCTCTGCCTGAAATTCAGCATTATAGGTAAGTGTTCCTTGCTCAATTACAGGATCGTTTTGCTGCATCCCAATCCGAACAATTAACTGATTTTCTTGGGAAGTAATACTTTTGATTTCTAGTGCTGTTCTTGCTAGTGAAGTTGGAGGATTTTTAGGATTATAAGGATTTTGATCTGCGATCGAAAGGCGAACAGCATCTGAGGGAAATTGGAGAGGGAGGGGTTGTGCTTCAGTGCGATCGCTCCAATCAAAAACTCGCCAATACAGCGAGGGGACAACTGAAGAGTTCGATACCTCAATAGTCACCCAACTGGGAGCAGCACTAGCCTTGAACTCGTTGAAAGTATAGCTGGGATTGATGAAGTAACTAAATTGTTGCCAAGCTTTAATCCATTCGTTTTCTTCGGCGGGTGTGAGTCGTTCTGTTTCCAGACTCAAACGCAACTGAGGGGTAGATTTTAATGGTAGTTCGATCGCCAACTGAAAAGGAGCCGCCAACCGAGGCTGTTCTTGTCTGTGCGATGTTAACCAAGGAAGTCTCGCTTTGCCATAAATTGTCAAACCGCTAGAATGAACTGAAAGCTCGGCAACTAATCCAGCATTTCCAGAGCGTTCGTTCGGCTTAAATTCCGTAGGTTTTAAGTCTAACACATTGTAAAGACGAGCCTGGGCATCCTGCTGCGATCGCAATGGCGTTAAACTAATCTCACCTGCAATACAAGTAAACTGCGGAGGCTTACTTCTAGTCCATTCCGAAGCCTCTCCGACCAACAATAGTAAAGCTAACTCACCCGATCGCACCTTTGCTTGAATCTCAGCTAGGTTCGGTTTTTTAGGAGCTTGTTGATTCCCAGGTCGTTGCCACAGATAGCTAGTTCCTGAAACTGGCTTAATTTCTACAGTTTTAATGAAACAAAGCGCAATTATCGTACCGGGTAAATACAGCATTCCCGGTGCAACCGCCCCATTGTCCACCAGTTGCACAAACAAGCTACGGAGTGCCCACTGATCGTCCTTGCTGCCCTCTTCAGGGCCTTCCAGCCAAATAGTCTCTGCCTCAGCAGTCCAGAAAGGCCCCTTGAGTTTAAGATTGGGTAAATCAGAAATGATAGTCATTGGGCATCTCCTCCTAGTTGTGTGAGTTCAAATGCTTTGAGTGAGCTAGGTTCTGCACTGCCTCGACGGGTTCTAATTAGCAGTTCTCGACCGCGCATATCTGAATTTTCTCGATCCAGTGTTGCTTTAACTTTAAGGATGTAATCTTCTTGGGGAATTTTAGGAGGGCTAATGTAATTTCCAGACTCCATAAGTTGTACTTTGATTCGTTGCCCTAGTTGGCGTACAGCATAATTGTGGAGAGTGCGATCAAAGAAAATTTCTGCTTGAACTTCAATATTACTGCTGAACCATTCCACAATCTGATACACCACTTCGAGATCTGGAAGAGAGGAGAGTTTGAATCTTGCCTCTGTGCCATCCAGTCCAATTGGGCTATTATTAGATTCTCGATCGGGGCGATTTTCCGGTCGTTCCATTAACCAGCGAATTTGAGCTTCTTTCGGCAAACTATCCCATAAATTCCGCAGTCGAATTTGAATATTGCAAGATTTCTCTGTCTCTCCTGCTTTAAATTCAAACTCAGTTCTCTCAACGCCCTTTGGCTCAGGACATCGATACTCAAAATCTCGTTGTATAGTTGCATTAATTGGTGAAACCGTACTTGTACTTTGGGCAACTAACAACAAACAATGCTCGTAGTAGAAAGGTAGTGCTTCCCATTGCACAACCATTGCTCCTTGTTGAAAATCACCAATTCGATTCGGTAAATCTAGGCTCAGATTTCCCGGCTCATCTTTCGTTTCTGCATCTCGGACAATTTCACTAGGAATATCAGGAATTTGTGCGTTGGTTGGCAGAGTAAACGAGGTTGGCATTTGTGGAACTGCTTTCTTTAGTTGCTCAAACCAATCGGGATATGCAAAGCGTCTTAGCAATGTAAAGGCGATTTGCCGGAAACCAAGTTGTCGCGCTAGAGTTTGATTTCGCTCAATTAAAGTTTGTTCGGGATGTTGAGCGATGATAACTTCCCAGATTTTTCCAGGAATAGCAGGGACAACATTTGGTGATGAACCTGATAAAGCAGGAACGGGAACTTCATCTAAGCGACGCGAGGCAAGTACTAAAGGTTTGGCAACAGGTTGAGTTCGATTGAGAACAATGTCAAGTCCTCCAGCTTGCGGATCTATTTCTACCGGAATTGGCTTTTGTTCTATTGTCTGGTTTGGCAATTTGGGGAACAAAGATTCGCGCAGACTTTGCAACAGCAGGTCATATCGTCCGTAGGGTTTGATGTAGTAGCGGTAGTTATGCGCCCATCGATCTTCAATCAGTCGATCGTAGGTGAGACGACCTAATTTATCTGGTGTGGCATAAGCGGGTGAACCCGATCGAGGATAGGCAGTCACAAGCCAAGGCCCAATTGCGGCTTTGCCTATTCCATCAATCACTTCCATGTCGCCACTATGGTCAAAAAAGCGCTGCGACCAAGTGAGGAAATCCGCTATCTGTTCATTCATCTTTGTATCCACGATTTGTGGATCTTTGTCGTTGCGGCTGTTGAGCGATTTCGTGTATTTCTGAAACTGTTCCCATTGTTGTAGATAGTTTGCATCAGTAGTGAAAATTTTTCCCAAGCTGTCGGACGACGTTGAAAAATATGTAGAAAGTTCGTTAGTTGCAGAAAAGATGTAGGGAACTTCAAATTTGAATTCAGCAATACTTTTATCTTTTTCTGATAATAATGTTGCCAAGATATTATTTAATGTTTGGGATAGTTGTTGTCGCTCTTCTGGCTTTAGGTTTTCTTGTTGAATCTCCAAAACAATCTGTTTTGTATTAGATGGCTCTGCTTCGTAGCTGTATATTTTCTTTAAATCTTCTGACGATTGAGGAAACTCTTCTTGTAAAAGAATGCCAATTTTAGGGAGGTCTTTGCTGCGTAACAAGATTGTTGTTTGCCCATTTAGCGGTAGCTTAATTCTGCGTCTAATTGGTTCAGTGCTAGGTTTAATTGCTTCAGTGCTAGGTTTTAGTTCTACCTGTCCGCTAGCTGGTTCGGATTGGTCAATTAAGCTACATGGCTCAGATTTCAAGTTTAATATGAGGTCTATACTTGCTCCAGGCGAGCCTATGATACTAAATCGACTATATTGCAAAACTTGTTTCGGAACAGGTCTGAGACTGATTTGAACGATCGCTAACAGTGCATCAACAGAAGGAGTTTCTTCCTTCAAACTTGTTCTGCGTCCTGGTTGGAATAGTAGCTCTATATGGAAATGTTGGTAGAAATCTTTGAGTTTGCGCTCAGACTGTCCAAGATTTAACGTTTCCTCTGAGGATGTCTGTAAGATTTGATTGAGTTCTGCTAAAAGTTGAGAACTAGGCACTAATTCACCAGGTAAGCGATCGCTCCGTTTCTCATCCGGCAAATCATAACGCAAACAGAAAGTAGCAGACAATCCAAAGCGTTGCAAAATTCCCCACCCATAAGGATCGGATTTTGTAGGTGTAGAATTCAAAAATTCAGCGAAGTCAGAAGGTTGAATCGGTGGACTGGTTTGCAGATCTACAATATACTTTTCATCCAAAATATCAATAATTTTTTGCAAGCAAGGATGCAAAGCACTAGGCCGTCCTGAATCAGGAATTAACCATTCAGGCCACTCCAACAAAGACTCTCGCCAAGAGTACCAAGGAGCCGGAAGCTTGCTATCAGAGCCTTCTGGACGTTTGGCTTGATGGCGTAACATGGTACTGGGATACCAAGCTTCCCATTGATTTGTTGTTAGCGTATCGCTAGGAGTTAGATTTGTATCTTCTCCCGGAATTAACTGGATTTCTTGAATTTTTCGCAATGCTTTGGCAAGTTTTTCTGGATTCTCAAATGTCGATCGCGGATAGGCATCAATATCCAATTGAAAAATTTCATAGCCAGCATTCAATTCAAGTGGATAATTAAGCAAATGACTTGGGCCTTGATTCCAACGCAGACGAATACACCGAATATCTGCCGGATGCGGTTGATAAACGATATTGTCGAGCGTGCCATCAAACTTAGGCACACGAGAAATATCACCAGAATCATTTAATTTTGGCATCGGGAAATGGGCAATTCGAGTTGCATCAACTCGTGCAGTGTCTTTGCTTTCTCCCCTTTCATCACATAGATCTTCAGGTGGCAAAATTGAGAATTTCAAAGGTTTCGGTAGCCATTCTAAACTTGCGGGTCGCCGTTCTTCTTTTAGATTGTCATCGGACTCTGTTGCTTGAATTCGCAACAACAAGCGAACTGGAGCAAGTGCGGAAAGTACACCATTTGATGATGATATTACCTGATTTTGATTGTTATTTGGAATCGGGCTAGCTGCTTCTGTTTGCAAGAAAACTCGCCAAGATTCCGATCGCCATTCTCTGTTGGGAAAGATACCAGCCTGTTTGAGGTCATTCAAGGAAATCTTTACTCTACGTCCAGGTTTGCGGGTGTCTGATTCCGAACGAAGTTCGATTTGGTCGCGTTCTATGGAAATGGTAATATCGGTTGGTAATCTTCTGGCATTACTTGTTGGTAGTAGTTTAATTCGAGACTCTTGAGTAACCTGATCGAGTCCGTAACTCCCGATTGGTAAAGTGCTGTCTCGACGGAAAATTAACCAATATCGGGCAACTGGTACTTGTGGGCCTTGCTGGACGGGTTTTGGTTCTGTCCATTCTAGGTATAACGGAGTATCTGGGTCGGTTGATAATTGGGGTTCTAAAACAGTCGGTAAACCACGTCCGGCGGCTTCAGCAGTTGATAATGTGGTGCGATCGAAAAGGTAATGTACAATCAACTCGGCATCTGTGGGAACTTGCGGTGGTTCGTTGGGATAACGAGTAGCAAACAGTACCAGGGGTTCTCGACTGGGATTACCTGCGAAATCGATCGGTGTAATTTCATAGCGATACCGTCGTCCGGTTACAGGTAAAGCAGCTTGGTCTTCTAAAGTTTCTTGATTAAAGTGATCGACAATTTGAAATCTTGGTTTCAAAGACTTTAACTGTCCGGCTTCTCGGTGCAGTACTTCACAAGGTTTGACGGTGTAAGCGATTTCGCGATCGCCACTGCGATCGGAAATATCCAGCACTGTGCGTCTAACACGATAGTGCATCAAGTGATGGTTCGGATCGGACTGGCTTTGCATTTCGGGAATAGAGGTGAAATTTTCCCACACCAAATCCCAGGTGATAGCGATCGTATTAGCATCAGTAAAATGTTGAACTCGCTTGAATTGCGGAGGCTTTTGTTTGAAGTTTATATCGCTGGTATTAAAAGTACGAACTATTACCTCTTTGCTTTCATCTGGCTGTAATTGCTCTGCGCTACTTCTTTGTTGCAATTTTGGATTCACAGCATTGTTTCTATTTAACCAATCAGCGGGAGTATTACCATTTTCAGCTAGTTTGCACTGGAACTGGAATACCAAACCCATTTGGAATGCGATCGCCTTTTGTTCTAACTCCTTAATATCTTCGTCAATCGCTAATATTTCTGCTTGCTGTTTGGCTTCTGCACGCCGTTCCACTAACTCCACATACGTCCGAAAATCCGCAATCAAATCTTGAATAATCATGCTGCGAAATTGCAGTGCTTGTTGGTTTGCTTGCACTTCTTCAC
Source organism: [Phormidium] sp. LEGE 05292 (assembly GCF_015207735.1). GTDB lineage: Bacteria > Cyanobacteriota > Cyanobacteriia > Cyanobacteriales > Aerosakkonemataceae > Floridanema. The sequence continues at coordinate 11,252 of NZ_JADEWG010000018.1, read as the reverse complement.
TTTGCTCATTAAGCAAACTTCCAGATGAACTATAAATAGTAGTCTCACTGTCGAAGGCTTTTCCTAAAATCTGGTCATATTCAGACTTCGGATCTCGTTTGAAAAATGGCGATCCTTGGAATTGTTCGACTGCACCTCGAACTGCGGCTTCGTAAGCATTATCGGATGGATTGTAAACTCGTCCATCTTCTAAGCTGGTCTTAGCAGGTAACGGTTCTGGATCGATTAGTTTCTCCTGCTTGTTTTCACCAATTTCCTTCTTAAATGCGTAACTCAGGTAATCTCCCAGGTATACTGTTTCTGGGTTTTGATTTGTTTCTTGATAGGTTTTACTATTCTGATTGAGTTCATATACATCTCCTTCACCAATTTTATTTCCCCAATTAGCTTTCCAAGAGAATTGCGTTTGCCCGGTCAAAGATACCCATCCTCCTTGTTGGTTTTGTTCTGTAGAATAGGGCTGAAATTGCATTAAACCATCAATTGCTGTGGGTAAAGTCAGGGTAAAATCGTTTTCTACTTCAATGCGATCGCCATTTAATTCCTCTTGTTCTGGATCTGGATTTGGATTGATTAGGGCTGGGGGAACTGGTAAAAAGCCCCTCTCATGACTACTATTTTTGGCATCATTTGGCTCTGGTTCACCTTTGGGAATTAACAAAAAGTAGCCTTTTTGTAACTCCGGTTTACTAATGACAAAAGCTAAGTAATTCGGTACTTTAAGTTCTTCTACGTTTTCTGTTATAGTAGATTCTTTAGGTTTGGGATCGGTGGGAAAAGAAATTTCATCGATCGGTTTGGGATCTGTGGGATTTTCTGGTGCAGGTTGTGTAGTAGAAATTTCAGTTGTAGAGCCATCCCCGTCAGCAGGAAGAATGTCAGTATCTCCAGTTGAACTAGCGGCGAGAGGCATGACAGGTGTAACAGGATTTCGAGCGCTAGAACGGAGCGATCGCTCAGCAACAGATCCTTCACCTGCTAAACCCGGTACAGGTTCCACATCAGTAGCTTCCAGACCCATTTGAAGATATTTCTTGGTACGATTTAACGCATTTTCAACATTATCTTCTTTAAAGCCAAATTTGACGTTGAGTTGGATACTATGCCCCATTGCGGAGAAGGAAAGAGTTCCCGATCCTCGCAAACCTGCTTTATCGGGATAAAGACCATTTAAGCCAAGCTCTAAGCCTCCTGTAAAACCAATTTTGGCAGTGAGGCTGTAGGATTTTTTGATTGTTTTCCGGAATCGCAAAATGCGAATTCTCAACTTAATCCAAAACTCAACTTTGAGACGAATTTGTAATTCTAATCCAATCGCAGCATAGAAAGCAGAATTCTCTTTAGGTTTGGCGAAATCAATTACACCGATGAAACGCCCACCGTAGGCAACATCAATGGCTGCCTCGACACGAGCGCCAACAATGCCCAACTCGGCTTCTGCCTTCAACCGCAAACTGGCACGAGCGAGAAGGCTAATGCCAATTACCATCTCTTTTTTAGAAACACGGAAAATGAACCCACCACGATATTCTACTTTTAACGGCCCAAAAGAATCTGACCAGCGGAGCATATTGGGCCAACCGAGTTCGTAATGAACTAGACCGGGTTCCACCAACAAAGTGGCTGAAAATTGACTATTTTTAATAGCGGATTCGATGAATTCTGGGAGAGGAGGATTTGCACCTGTAAAGCCTTCTGGGTTAGAAGATAGTTGGGCGAGGAAACGTTTTTGTCGGGGAGAAAGTAGAGCAAATCCGCTAAATAATGGCTTACTGTGAATGTTTTTATTGTTGTAGTAATAATCATAGTTTGTGTTTAACCAACCACGCACTGCCATGAAGAAAGTTAAGTCACTGCGAAAGGCTATTACTGCATCGAAAAGATAAACGCAAGCAAGTTCCTTTTCTTTTTGTGCATTGTATTCTAGGGGACTGGTAGCAGCAGATAGTTGAGCAATTAGAGCGCGTAGGACTATTGTCCAACGAGGACTTTCGCCACTCTCTTCTAAATCTACTGCCCAGCGATCCCGTTTTGATAAATCTCCCTGAGTGCGAGATAAAGCTCTCAATTCACCGATAAGTTTACGCAAATCTTTTGTTCGATCGGCTGCTTTAATACTTGCGATCGTGAAGCGATAACCAAATCCTAAACCCACCTCACGCAAGTACATTTCCACTACAGGAATATGGAAGCTCACCTTTTGTACTTCTAGATAAATGAACCAAGCGCGTAACCAAGGGGAAAACTCATCTTTGCGAACTCGCAAGAAAGAAAAGCTAGCTGCTATGGGAGGTAATCCTTGGATTTCCAATCTTCCCTCTCCGTCAAAGCCTTTTTCTTGCTCTTTATCTATGAAACTAACTACGCCGTCTAATCGGAATGCCGAACCCATGTTAAGGTTAACCGGTAATTTATCAAAGTAAATTCGCGGTGCGAAATCGCCTGGTTTAGGTAATCCGATTAACAGGGTATGGTATTCAACATCTGAATTGGCACTATCGCCCGGGCCTTGTGCAAATTTAAGCTGTCCTGTTAAGTGCATTGCACCTAAGCCATTAAAAACTTCAGCTTGGGGCAAAAATCCAATTCCCTGCAACTCCATCTCAAAACAACCCAGGAAGTTAAAAGATTTCGGGCTGGGTAGCTCAATTAAAAATTTAATATGTTTACTAATAACTCTAACGTTACCTGTAAGGGGGCATTCTACTAAGTCAATGCGAATCAACTTTAAAAGTGCTAAGGGACTATTAGGATCGTCTCCGGGTAAGGGAGTAAACTGAGCGCTACCTGTGAGTGTGAAGTAGAGATGGAACTTTCCATCGTTAACAAATTTAAGTCCGATCGCATCAATGGAAAACTGAAACCGGGTATCTTTACAGGACAGAAGCTTTGTTCCTTTTAATTGGGCAGTTCCTGCTACCAGGGTGAGAGCGCGATCGCGTTGAGCTAATTGCAGCGCAATATCTGCATTCGCAGTTCCCACAAGGGCTGGTGGCAAAGGGCCAGAACCACAAAGAGTCAAATCTCTAATCTGATTTTCTTTGATTTCAAGTCGGCTATTGCGAAATCTAAATTTGGTTTCTAATCCGTTTAAACTTACGGGTTGTTCTGTAACTTCAGCAATCAAGTTTATCCCTTTTTCCGATAAAACAAAATCACTGACTGTAAAGGTTATTGGTTCCTCACTAATCTGGCGATACTGTACTTCAATTTGTGCTCCTGGTGCTTGTCTAATTTGATAGTTATAGTTTTTGGTAATCAGGGTAAAGAAGTGATATTTATCTTCGTTTTCTAGTTTGACTCCTTGAAACTTCCAAGTGAGTCCTAAATGTTCGGGTGACACATTTGGCTCGTCAGCACCTTTCAATTCTGGTTTGGTGGAGATGAGATAAATTCCTTTTTCATGCTCCACATCTAAAGCAAATGTTTCTAGATTTAACTCAACATTCATTTGAGTTGGGAGTTGGATTGAGCCAATTTTAATGGTGACAGGAAGTTCTAGACTAATCCGCTTTTCAGTAAAAAAGCGCTCCTGATTAATAAGTGTGGGTTTGCCAATAGAAATAAATTGCTCTAAATCCCCTTCCTGTTGCAAGAATGGGAAAGTAAAATTATCAAAATCAAAATTAAAATTAACAACCCAATCTTCTGCTTTGAGTGAGGTTCCACTAATCTCAACAGCACGATGTAACTGCTCGATATTTGCAAAGTCTAGTTCTGCGATCGCTTCATTAAGTTGACTGCTAAAAAACTTGGGAAGTTTCGGACGCTCCAAATTTTGCTCTACATCTAAATCGACTAAAACTATACTGACATTTTTATTAGGCGTGAGCGTTAAATTAAATAATGCTTTAGCGTTCTTGTCATTTTGAAGCTCTCTTTCAGATTCTCGTTCCCAGGCAAAGTTGCTGGATGCTATAAATTTAGCGTTTGCAGGTAAAGTCAAAATCAAAGTAGCATGAGTGAGGGAAAAATCGCCCGCCCCTAAAACTAAGCTGAAAAATCCCCCTTCAGGGACAGTAACCGTAAGCCCAGGAAGAATAAAACTTTGTCCTCCTGCTTTCCAATCTAAACGAATTTCTTGTAATGGCTTACTAAAATTACCAAAGAGAAACCGCACTGTAGGTTGAATATTACTTTGAGGGCTTCGATTGAAAAGGTTGGGAACAATTTGTTTTAGCCAATAGTTAATGTTAGATTCTTGCCATTGAATTGCTAAACAGTGTCGATCGAGATGCACTCGATTAAAATTCAACCGACTAGGGCTACTGGTATCTGTTTCGTAGCGCTCGAAGTAAGATTCATCTGTTTTTAATTCACCATTCTCGAATGTGAGTTGTAAGTTTCCTGCGATCGCATTATCCAATAACTGAGGAACACCTAAGTTGAGTTCCTTAAATAGGAAATAACACTTATCATTGCCAAAGTGTAAAATTCCCTCTTTCCATGCCACAGATAACACTCGATCTAGTACCAGTTTTACAGCATCGATCGCTATTTCTATTCCGTACTTTTGTTGGGTGGAACTGAGATTCGTATCGGCAGTAATTTTTAAAGTTTTCGCGTGAAAATGACTACTGTCTTGGCTCCCCACTAAAATAGCGAGATCTTGCGTTTCTACAAACTTTGTTGCAATCAGTTTCCCTCGCACCTCGTTCACTGTTGTGCCTGGTTGTGCTAACCAAGTTGCCCCCTGCGGACCAATAGCGAATGCACGGACTCCTTCAGTCAGTTCGCAGGTAATTTGCCAGTCTCCCAAAACTTGAGCGGTTTTTAAATCTCCAAACGGCACGACTACCAAGCCTAAGTCGCCTAACTCTTCAGGTGAGAGGGCAAGCGTGGCTCCCCAACTCGTTCTCTCCCGCCCTGATGCGACGCGGAAAGTTAACATACCGCGACCAATTTGGTTGCCAAATTCGCCAAAATCTAATTCATCGTCTTCTTTTAATTTCAAACCGTAGATTGTTTGTATCCCAAATGTTTCTAACAGCCTACCTAATACTGGAAAAAGTTGATTCGCTGCCTGTTCTGCCTGTGCTTGCGTAATCAGATGACCGGAGTCACCAAGATACAAATGTTTAAGTATACCAACAGGATTTTTGAGAAACTCGGTAATAGTTTGAATAAATTCCCGATTGAGAACAGGGCGCGTGTGAGGAAAACGAACAATTGCCCCTGCATCAACAACCGCAGAAAACTTTTGTTGAGGTTGAATTGCGTTTGCTAAAACTGCTAGATAGTATAAAGATGGCTGACGGGTTTCCAGGTAATTAACAATTAAATAATTAAGCAGGTCGTTCCCTAAATCTTCTATTTGAGGAACGGGAAGGTTAAGAAGTTCCTTTAAATTTTGAATCCCTTTAATAATTGAATCAGCATTCTTCAGGTCTTCCAGTAACTTAATTAGGGTTTCTGGAATATTTTCTAAGCTGTTTTCTAGTTTCTGATATGATTTAGCCCATTCATTTAGTTTTTCATTAAACTGATCGGTTGGGAAGTTAGGGATAGCGCCTAAATCCCAACCGATCAACTCAAACAATTTCCGCCGACTCACCGAGCGGGTTGATGCCGCATTGATAGGTTCCAGTAGAAGACTAATTTGTTCCAGAGTAAGTTCATAGAGATGGCTGTCCATGCGATCGTTCTCCTTAAATTACGTCTGGTTTTGGATAATTTTGTTCATCAAATTGCAGCGGCACTTCATACCGAGTTAAGGGAATGGGAACAGGAGGTTGAGTATTGTCTTCCCACTCCTGCGGAAACCACCAAAGCGTATGGATGAGCATCTGTCGGTCATCATTCCACTCAAATGTTACTTCACCGATGTTGTTCAAACCCACAATTTCTTTACCATCCCCCCATTTTTCTGCGTAAAGTTTATGGTTCTCAGCCATCTTCTGATATTCCGACATCGGTTGTTGGCGATCGCCCCCTGGAATGGGTTTTTCTACAGGTTGAGCATCAACTTCATTCCGTTTGAACTTTGACAATATATAGTCAATTCGATAACGCCATTCTGGTTCAAGGGAAGGTTTTAGTTGCAAATTAGTATAATCCTCCCGTTCCTTTACTAAATTTACGATCCCTGGCCGACCGCTAACTAACCAAGGCACAGTTTCAGTTTTATTTTCAAAAGTAACGACCTCTTTGCGACCAATCTCTAAAGTTCCATTAGAGCTTTTCCAGCCCAGAATTTCGGAAGGTTCCGGCAATCTTTCCAACAAAGGTTTATAACCCCAATCATGCAGCCTTCGGGAACCAAATAATCCTCCTGCTTCATTTTTGAGGGCGCTAGAAGTCATTTGAACAATGACTCGCTTTATTTCTTCAGGCTGATTCTCTTCTTCAAATGGTTTCTTACCCCAATATTGGAGGCGAGCAGTAAAACCATAGTGAACATCTCCCGATAAAAAAAGAATGGGATGACTTCTAGCGATCGCTAATTTGGCAAGCAATCGTTCAAAGCTACTTCGCTGAAAAGTCCAGGCTTCAGCATCAAGTTCGTTTCTAATCCACTCAAGACCATTAAATTGTTTTAGTAACCATCCTGTTAATCTATGAGTGCTACTGAGTCTTTCTTGTATTTCTTCGACAAACGGCACTCCAATTACAGGAGAGGCGGAAATTACAAACGTTAGTTTGGTATTATTGCTTGGTGGAAGTGGAATTTGTTGTCGAAAACCAGATTCACTTAAAAGTCCTGCAAAACCGAGATCGTCTTTATCAGTTTGTTTATCTTCTTTAGGATACTCGCGCCATGTTCGGGTATCAAGAACAATAACTTCATGCTGGGTTCCTTGTACTGTATAATGCCAATTCAATGCGCGATGCCAAGGGCGCTCAGGAATAGTTGCTAACCTGGCGCGAAGTTCGAGCGTATCTTGCAAGTCTTTGATAAAGTTATTAGCTTCGTCATCACTATATGGGAGTCCAAGCAAATGCGCGATCGCTTTTTCTGTTTCCTCACTTTGATTAATTGACAAAGCCTGAACGTTTTCCAGCAATTCTTTTCCTAATCCGCTCTCAAATTGCAAAGGCGTATTTCCCCAGGCTTGAAACATTGCATAAGCAAGTAAACCATTTTGAATCACTCGCCTTCCCAAAATTTTGCCGATGACTTGTTTACACCATCTGAGATTCAAGTACCAATCATCTGTAATTTCATGATCGTCACAAATCATGTAAGTTGGTACATTGGCAAGTGCTTTGCGAACCAATGCCAATTGTTGACGAAAGTTTTCTAATTGGGTGACTTCTAGCTCAAATTTTTCTAATGAAGAACGCTTATCTGGTTTCCGATTAAATATGGTTTCATAATCTGGTAGTTCGCTCCAAAGCACTCCAGACCAACAGAAGAGATACATTGCATAAAATTCACCCAATCCAAGGAGATGGCTTTTGGCAACACTACCCGCTGTGAAATTACAATGATTCTCAACAACCTCATTTCGTTCACCGGGCTTCAATTCGGTCAGTTTCTTGCCAATATCAGGCAAAGTTTCTTCGCGGCCTAAGAGAACAGCCGCAGCATCAGTTAACATATGTAGCAAGGTATCGGCTACATCGTCGGCATAAATTTGATCGCCCGTTAGAAATAGTTGATGAGGCCGTTTGTTGGGAGCTATTTTAGAACTGCCGGAGACGACAGACGATTGAATGATAGTATCTAATGTTGCTAGTGCATCCAAACTTTCGCCATGCGGCTTACGGCAGGATGCTTGAAAGATCCGCAAATCATTAAACGATTCTGGAGATAATGAAAAACTAGGAAGTTTAAAATCTTTATAAGTGATTGGAGTTGTTGTTCCGGGTGCGTTTAAAACATTTTTAGAAGCTAAATTTTCGTTATTGTCAAACTCTAAATCATAAAAATAGGTTTGACCGGGTAACAACGCATTTGCTGTCGGTGTGTTGGATGTTGGACGATTTGCTGTTACTGCAACAATGTGTAAATGTTGACCGAGTTGTACGGTTTCGTGGCTACCGATGAGTAAAGCTTGGTTAGGACTAGACGCAGCAAAAATTTTTAATGTAACGCTACGTTTTTCCTTCAATGCGATCCATACAGTGACTGTATTCGGTTCAGTGCGGCGCAGAATTGGGCCTGCCAACACAAGAGGAAGATTATTAATGCGATCGCTTAATGATTGCCAGACCATATGCTTCTTCTCACTCGCTCGACACCAATCCAAGTCATATATGTGACAGTTGTACGGATAATTTTAGTCAGGCACTAATTTTGCATCAGCCTTTTTGCTTTGACCAATAGCTCTGTGGCTGTAAAGCTTATATTTAGTTTGGATGAAATCCAGCATTCTTGAATAAAAAACAAAACCTGATTAGAAGCTATATAAGGGTAAAAACACTATTTTTTTAGTATTTATTTTCGTGCTTCAACTTATAGTTTTGATTATCCTTTATTCAAAAACAACTATAAAGCTTATGTGTAGATTGCACTTAAAAAGTTAATTTGCTTCCAGGCTGCACATCGACTCAGACTAGAAATATGCTCAACTTTTTACAGTTTTAGCCTAAAAAGTGTTGTCGAGACATTTTTTTTTAAAACCTTAACATTTTGTGATTAAAGTTAATGTCAAGCATTGAGAGCGTCCCTCAGCCGATCTTTTATATCTCTCACAAGTGTCTCAAAACCTTGTTGGGCTTGTGAGTTGGTATCTAAAGCAGAATAGCCTTTAGTAATCGTCCCTTGATTTCGGGTGTAAGCAGCAGTGACATCGGATAGTAGCTAAATAAAAATTAATACTGGTGACATTGGGATTGTACTGAGGCTAAATTAATACAAGACTTGACAGTCTTCGATTAATCGCGATTTCTACCTATATAGGGATAGAACGACCTACCGCCGTGGGTGCGCTTTGTCTTCACCACTCGACCAGAGCGACGGGTACTGCGCTACTTTGAGCGATTGAAGCCCTATACTCTGGCGGCAGAATCGCAAATGAATCTGAACGACATCCGCCTGTACATTAAGAATCGGGTGGGTAAGGAAAAGATGCAGGCGCGACTTCAATTAGCTGAGGTTGAACCAGAAACTTTTGTGAATCGCCTGAGTGAACTTTCGACTGGTAACTTTCTGTACACCAAAATTCTGCTCAACGACATCGAAGCTGGACGGCAGAGCCTCGATGATCTGTCTGCATTACCCCGAAGTTTAGATGAAATTTATCACGGCTTCCTTAAGCGCTTCACGGTTCCTGAGTGGGAAGAGCGCTACCAGCCCATCTTAGGAGTATTGGCAGTAGCCCAGGAACCAATTACTGAAGTACAGCTAGCTCACTTTACTGGAATTGGGCAAGGCAAGATTCGACAGCATCTGGGAGTGGTGCGCCAGTTTCTCGATATTAGTGATGATGGGCATGGGCGCGAGACTTTTAGTGTGTTCCACCAATCGCTACGTGATTACTTGCTCAACGAACAGAGGAATATTGACTTTTGGTGTGAGGCAAAAGAGCAACATCAGCGCATTGTAGATTATTACATGGCAGATGACCAATCTTGGCACACTAAACCGACTAGCGATCGCTATCTTTGGCATCATCTTGCTTATCACCTAAATGGGGCTAGCAAAACTTCTCAATTACGTGCATTGCTATTAGACTTTGAATGGCTACAAGCTAAATTATCAAATACCAATATAGAAAAGCTAATAGCAGACTTTGATTTCTGCTCCAGTGATAAAGAATTATTCTTGGTACAAGCAGCTATCAGATTAAGTGCCCACTTTTTAATGGAAGACTCAGATTTGCTAAAAAGTCAGTTATATGGACGACTTATCATTTATAAAACGCCTGGTATTCAGGCATTAATTTCAACAAAATCCAGGTTGGCTTGGTTACAAAATTTAACTCCCAGTTTAACTCTAGCTGGAGGATCATTACTGCGTATTCTTCAAGGGCACAGTCATAGCGTCAATGCTGTGGCAATTACACCAGATGGTCAGCAAGTGGTCTCTGGTTCATCTGACCGAACTTTGCGAGTATGGAACCTGAGCAGTGGGGAGTGTGTACAGGTTCTTCAGGGGCACAGTCATAGCGTCAATGCTGTGGCAATTACACCAGATGGTCAGCAAGTGGTCTCTGGTTCATCTGACCGAACTTTGCGAGTATGGAACCTGGGTAGTGGGGAGTGTGTACAGGTGCTTCAAGGGCACAGTCAGAGTGTCAATGCTGTAGCAATTACACCAGATGGTCAGCGAGTGGTCTCTGGTTCAAATGATATGACTTTGCAGGTATGGAACCTGGGTAGTGGTGAATGTTTACAGGTGTTTCAAGGGCACAGTCAGAGCGTCAATGCTGTGGTAATTACACCAGATGGTCAGCGACTGGTCTCTGGTTCATTTGACCGAACTTTGCGAGTATGGAACCTGGGTAATGGGGAGTGTTTACAGGTGCTTCAAGGGCACAGTCAGAGCGTCAATGCTGTGGCAATTACATCAGATGGTCAGCAAGTGGTCTCTGGTTCATCTGACCGAACTTTGCGAGTATGGAATCTGGATAGTGGAAAGTCCCTCTATACCCTACAGGAGGATTACTTGCCTATTAAGACTATTTGCATTACAGCCACTAGTCACCAACTTATCTCGGGTTCAAACGATCGCACAATAAGGGTATGGAACCTAGGTCGTGGGGAATGTTTACAGGTGTTTCAAGGGCACAGTCAAAGCGTCAATGCTCTGGCAGTTACACCAGATGGTCAGCGACTGGTCTCTGGTTCATTTGACCGAACTTTGCGAGTATGGAACCTGGGTAATGGGCAGTGTTTACAGGTGCTTCAAGGGCACAGTCAGAGCGTCAATGCTGTGGTAGTTACACCAGATGGTCAGCGAGTGGTCTCTGGTTCAGATGATATGACTTTGCAGGTATGGAACCTGGGTAGTGGTGAATGTTTACAGGTGCTTCAAGGACATATAGACGGAATAACTGCTGTGGCAATTACACCAGATAGCCAGCGAGTGGTCTCTGCTGCCAATGACCAGACCATCCGAATATGGGATATAAATTGTGGAGAGTGCCTATATGCTTTAGAAAGCCATGCTTTGTCGGTTAATTCCATTGCTATTACACCAAATGGTCAACAATTAATCTCTGCTTCCTCCGATAATACTGGTTCTTCCGTACTTACTGTGCTAAATTATTAGGGAAGTGCCAGAACAATAAAGCTCTTAATTCAAAATTGCGGAAATTCCTAAAGCCAAATCCACAACGTTTGAGTAATTTCAATTTATTATTAAT
>NZ_JADEWG010000189.1 GCF_015207735.1 [Phormidium] sp. LEGE 05292 | reverse complement strand
GGGAGATAATAATTTAACTAACTACTTATTCAACTCTCCCCACCTCCCTACCTCCCCATCTCCTCAGTTCCCCAATCCCTAATCCTTGGGAATCGAAGCGATCAAATCGTTCCAAGCTTTTTTCGCCGCATCTGTCAGCTGAGTTCCCAGAGACTCTATTTCACTAACGAATCCTTGCCAATTTTTATCTGTTTGTTGTTGCAAATCTTGCACAGTTTGTTCAACTCGTTCTTTTTCAATCAGTTTATTTTGTTCTACAGATTCTCTAGCTTGCCGCACAGATTCTAAATATTTCTCACGACTAAGTTCACTCCACTCTTTCGTCATTTCCATCGCCTTAGTTCGGAGTGCTTCAAAGGTTTGCCAGTTTTTATCAGCTTCTTTCTGCACTAACTGACTTGTCTGTTCCATGCGTTCTTTTGCTTCAGTTTGATTTTGTTCTAAGACGTTTTGTGCTTGGGAAACGGCTTTCAGATAGCTTTCTTGAATTAAGTCACTAGCAGTTTGCCACTCTTGTTCTGTCCGCTTTTTAATTGCTTCAAACAGTGCAATTGTTTCTTTAATTACATCATCGCTAGGATCGGAGGTTTCCTGTTTTACCAAATCAGTTGTCTCCGGGTTAACTTCTACGATCGCAGATTCTGGAGGAATTGTTTCTTCTGTACTCATGGATTGTTGCTCCTTAAAATTTTATTTATGATAATTTATTCTGACTTTCTCAACTAAGTAAAGCAAATCCTAATTTATTTTGTTTCCTAATTTACAAAATAGGATTTTTACAGATAAATTCATTTACAGTTTATGCTTTTACCTCAAATGCTGCAAGATCCAAATTTTCGCACTCCCTTAGCTATTAGTTTAGGTGCGATCGCAGGTGCCCTCAGTCGCTACTATATTACTTTATACTTCCTACAACGTTTTGGGTCTAATTTTCCCTTCGGAACCTTTTTTGTTAATCTTACTGGTTGCTTCGCAATGGGATTTTTTGTCACCTTAGCCAGCCAAGTAATAAATATACCTCCCGAATTGCGACTATTAGCAACTACAGGCTTCTTGGGTGCTTACACTACCTTTTCTACTTATGGACTAGATACCATGAATATTTGGGACTCTGGTAATTATTCATCTGCGATTTTTTATTGGTTAGGGAGTGCAATCTTGGGAATCCTCTGTCTGCAAATAGGCGTAATTTTAGCTAAATTGCTCTAACTACCAGTTGATTTAACTTTCAACTACTGTTGGCGCAAAATTAAGAAACTGTGTCAGAATGACATTTCTCGGTAGCCAAGACTGTTATCATGCAAAAGGCAGTAAGTGTCAAAAGTGTTAAATGTCGAACAACTCTAATCGGCTAGAAATGGTAGAATATGCCGCTATCGTAGGCACGATCGCTGGAGCGGTGGTAGCTGTCTTTAGCGGCAAAATCATCTATTTAGCAGTACCGCTGTCTGCTTCTGTTGTACTCAACTTAGTCAACCGTCGCCGCTTTGAGTTGGTAAGTAGAAACAACACCAACACAGTTATTACGCGCCTTTATCGGCAACTCGCAGCAGATATCCAAACCTTACAAGCGGTAACGCGAACTTTAGCTTCTGGGGGAGAAGCGAATTATTTAGGTATGGTTAGGCAGACAGCGCAAATGCAGGAATTTATTGCTTCTTTACTCGGAGCAAAAATGAATCCTATCCATCAAGAAATAGGAGAACTTAAAGAGCAATACAACAGTTTACAGGATTCCTTAAGTAGTGTGGTGCAGTATCTTAATGGTACTTCTCTTGCGCCGCGATTAGATAATTTAGAGGAAACTGTAAAACAGTACTCTGAAAAAATGGGAGATATTTCTTTACCTCCTGAACAATGGTTAATTGCACAGATCGAAGACTTAAAACAACAAATTAAAGAACTGCAATTTCAAGGAGCAAAAGCAGACAAACGCAAACAAAGAATTGCTGAATATTCTCAAATTGAGTCATGGTTAACGAGTAAGCTGGATGAACTCAAACGACAAGTGCAAGAAATTCAGCAAACTCTCGGAATAGAATCACCCAAAAGTCAGAAAACATCGGGAAATGTTAGCTATCGGGAACCTCAATTACCCTTTACCAGTCTCGGAACGCAAACTTTTCATCCTCTATCTGCAATTACTTCTACCAGTCAACCGTTAACTTCCTCAATTCCGGTGCCAAAATGGGATTGTGTTCATACTTTAGCAGCGCATTCTGACTGGGTATCTGCTGTGGTTTTTGCGGCGGATACAGATAAAATTGCTAGTGGTAGTTTCGATTGTGGGATTAAAGTTTGGAATTATCAAACTGGGGAATTAATTCGGGTAATTTCGGAAAATGCTGGTGCAGTTTATGCTCTTGCTTTTAGTGATACTCATAATTTACTGGTTCAGGGTGGTTCGGAACAGAATATTAAACTTTGGGAAATAGAAACAGGTGCTTTAGTAGAAATTTGTAAAGAACATAATGGATCGGTAAGAGGTATTGCTGTTAGTTCTAATGGACAAATTCTGGCTAGTGGTAGTTATGATGGCACAATCAAGTTATGGGATTTAGAAACTGCTAAAGAGATTAAAGCTCTGACTAAACATTCTGGTACAGTTAGTGCGATCGCTTTTAGTCCTGATGGACAAATTCTAGCAAGCGGTGGTGGCGATGGAATAGTCAAACTTTGGCATTGGAATACCGGACAACTATTGCACAGTTTATCTGGCGACTTGGGAATAATTTCTGGAATTGCTTTTCATCCCACAGAACCCATATTAGTTAGTGCTAGTAGCGATCGCACGATAAAATTATGGGATTTGGGTACTCGCGATCGTATTTATACCTTCATCGGTCATACAGGCGGAGTTAGTTCTGTTTGCTTTAGTCCTGATGGTAAAATTCTCTTTAGTGCTAGTGTTGATGGTTTCATTATCATCTGGAATTTAACTACTGGTGAGCAGTTAACTACCTTGACTTTTGAACCTACACAAGCGATCGTTTCAATGGCACTCAGTAAAAATGGTCAAACTTTAGCTGCTGGGAGTGTCAATGGAACTCTAAAAATTTGGCAACTTAATTCTGTTACCTAGTACAATCAAGCAGACCGCAGAAACAAAGAAGACTTGCCTAAAGCTTTTTTACTTGCTTTTCACTTTATGATTATTTCTGCCACGCTGCACTAGCTGTTCATCGATCATCGAGTTCCAGAACCTTGAGTATTATCACTGTCGGGTCCACCTTGATTTGGTGGCTCGTAGTCCATCCTTTTAATAAAACCATGAACATCTACAGTAGTCGCAGTTACAACAGAGATACTAATTACTTGTATTCCCAATATCAGAATAAATGCACTGACCAAATTTAGTGTTAAACTCATAACAGTCGCCTCAAAAGAATATGTATTAAAATATCGGTTATTGAACTGACTGACAGAGTGATAAAAGCAAGCAAAAATTGTGACAATCTAATCACAAATGAGTGATAAGATTGTGCAAACTAACCCGATTCGATCCCTCAATGTTAGTGATGGTTATCACAAATAGCGATCGCTATTACTTCGCCCAACCAAACGAACGAGAAGCCAACAACCACAGTTCTGTTAGCAATTGTCTCATACTTTTCCGATTAACGATCGCCCAAAAATTAATACTTAAGCAGACAGTACCCAAGGTTAGTAAAATATACGTAGGTAGCATTACTACACCGATCATGAACCACGTCAAGACATGAAAAATCATGACCATAGCTAGCATTGTCGCCATTGTAATTGCTGGAACTAACTGCACCAAAGGACGATTTAATCCAACCAGGCTCATAGTCTGCAAAGTTGCTGCTAAGTTAGCGGGTACTAGAAACGCACAGATAGCAGCACAGTTGAGGCGGGAAAATTCGCAAAGATGATCAAAATTAAACATTTCAAATGACTCGTAATAAATTAAGAAAAACTAGCGTAAAAAGGTAGAAGGCAGAAGAATAGAAAACTAACACAAAGCAAATTCAGTTGTTTTTACTCTATATATTTCTGCCACACTGCATTAGCGACAAGGTTTTACAATTTGTCTTTGGTAGTCCAAATATTGGTGAACATCATCAACATCCCGCCGATTAAAATGGCGATCGCCAGTCCACCTGCTATTACATTCTGCCAATCAACATTTTCCATGTTACTTTTAAATTCCTTTCACACTGTTTTCACCTTATCGCATTTTTCCCTAAGCCATGAGCCAGTTTTATATTTATTTTCTTATTGCTGTTACCAAGTAGTATTGCAACATAAAATATCCTGCTTTATTGACTTATTTTAACCCATCAATAAATCTAGATAACTTATCAATTAATTCAACAAATTTAATTAAAGAAATAATCCTAAATAGGCACTCAATAAATCAATAAGCAAAAATTTTAATCTTTGCTTTTCTCCTCTGCTCCTCTGCTCCTCTGCTCCCCTGCTCCCCTGCTCCTTTATAACTCCGTTGGACTTTCTGGCGCAATCTCGAAACCACCTTCTTTTCTAAGTGTTTGTTGAGTAGTAATTAAATCACTCAATTCATCAATTTCTACGCCTATATCGTGGCAAGCTTTTTTCAATTCTGCTTGGAAAAGATTAATATTTTTACCATAACCACAAAGCTCGGTTGCTGTTTCGATTCCCTGTTTAGCATTAGCTTTGGCACAATCAATTAATTCTATACCATGCAGTTGACTATGAGATGCCATAAATCGAATTTTCCTCTTAACTCGTTTAACTCGTTCTCCCAAGACTTTAATTTTTGCAGTAATATTTTTCATCTGCCTTCAGTGTGATTAGTAAGCATCAGTTCGTTGTAACGACTAGCTCTAATCTCGCCGCTACCCTATCATTCGTTTCCTTACTAGATAACTTTACCAGATATGAGGACTAAAATGCTCACAAGGAATAAAGATAATTGTCAAAGTTTACTTATTCGCTTTTTGCCAATATTTGTAAGCAGAGTAGGCGAGAGTTACCACACCAGTAATAATTGCTGATTCATCAATTTGAAATTGGGGATGATGCAGGGGATAATTATGTTGATCTTTAAACCCGACACCTAAGCGAAACATTGAACCAGGAACCTTTTCTAAATAGCGAGAAAAATCTTCTGCACCTAATGAAGGTTCAGGAAGGATAATAATACTATCACTACCCCAAGCTTCCCTAGCCGATTGTTCTAATAATTGAGTTAACCTGGGATCGTTAAGTACACCCGGAACTCCCTGTTTATAGGTAACTTGATATTGAGCGCCGTAAGTATGGCAAACATTAGCGACGATTTGTTCAATCCATTTTGGTAGAGCTTCGCGAGTTTCTGGATGGAGCGATCGCACAGTCCCCAGCAATTTTACTTCATCCGCAATCACATTTGGCGCACGTCCCCCAACAATTTTCCCGATCGTAACTACCACCGGACGCAGCGGATTTTGAGTGCGACTAATAGCTTGTTGCAAAGAAGTAATTACTTGAGAAGCAATCCAAATCGCATCGATCGCTTCATGAGGTCTAGCACCATGACCCGACTCACCAATTATAATAATTTCCAAATCATCTGCCGCAGCCGTCAAAGCACCATAACGAATCCCCAAAGAACCCGCAGGAATAGAAGGAAAAACGTGCAAACTTAAGATTCCTGACACTCCATTTAATGCACCATCTTCTACCATCCAGCTAGCGCCTTGAGCAACTTCTTCCGCAGGTTGAAACAAAAACCGCACATTTCCGGTAAATTTTTCTCCCAACTGCGCCAAAACCATCGCTGTCCCTAAACCCACAGTGGTATGCACATCATGACCGCAAGCGTGCATAATTCCCGGTTCGCAGGAACTATAATCTAAACCAGTGCGTTCTTGAATCGGTAAAGCATCCAAATCGGTGCGAATGGCTAAAATCCGATCGCTCTCACTATTACCCCGAAGATCTCCTATTACTCCAGTTCTACCTACACCCTGTTGAGCATGAATACCGTAGGAAGATAATACACCAGCAACATAAGCAGAAGTTTGATACTCTTGACCACTTAATTCTGGATGAGAGTGAATATGACGACGAATTTCAATCAGACGAGGTGCTATTTTAGTAGCGATTTCTTTAATATCAGCAAGCATGGATCAAGTTAGTTTTAGTTATGATGCTTTTTAACATGATAAAGAATTGTTCTGGAAACTGAAACAGTAAAAGAATAGCGATCGCATTCTAAATCTAGTAGAGTGCGATCGCTATTAGATTAAGGTTCAGTTAGTAGAGATTAACTAATCGCCTACTCCGACTCAACCCTTAAGATTTGTTTTTAACCTTGAAACCCGCTGACTTGAGACGATTGCTAATCTTCACCTTCAGTCCAGAACTAACACCCTTAACATTAATTAAGTCCTCTAAGCTAGAACCGCCAAACGAAGAAGGTAAGCTACCTAAACCAACTGAGAAGTTTTTCACCGACAGCGAAGAACTACTGAAGATAGTCAACTGGAACTCTTGACTAATCGCTAAAGTTGTGTAGTAAGTACCACTCGCCGTTGAACCAGTCTTAGTCACAGCACTAAAGAGTTCTTCGGAATTACCATAACCAAAACCAGCAATCTGAATTACATCTTCTTGAGCATTGAAATCGTAAATTACATCCTGACCAAACTGCTTAGGCGCACCAGTTAAGGAATCAGTGCCAGTACCACCCTTCATCGAATCAGTGCCAGTACCACCCTTCATCGAATCAGTACCAGTACCACCCTTCATCGAATCAGTACCAGTACCACCAGTCATCGAATCAGTGCCAGTACCACCCTTCATCGAATCAGTACCAGTACCACCAGTCATCGAGTCAGTGCCAGTACCACCCTTCATCGAATCAGTACCAGTACCACCAGTCATCGAGTCAGTACCAGTACCACCCTTCATCGAATCAGTGCCAGTACCACCAGTCATCGAGTCAGTACCAGTACCACCCTTCATCGAATCAGTGCCAGTACCACCAGTCATCGAGTCAGTACCAGTACCTCCAGGCAAGCTACCGACACGCAAAGAATCGATGATAAAGATGTCTTTACCTGCGCCACCGTAGAGAGTGTCTTTACCCGCGCCACCATACATCACATCATCGCCATCGCCGCCGAAGAGGATATCATCTCCGTCCCCACCAACGAGAGTATCGTTACCTTCACCACCAACAATTTTATCGTTATCATCGCCACCAATGAGGAGATCCTTTCCTTCACTACCGTAAAGGAAGTCCTTGCCAGCACCACCCCTGATGACATCATCCCCACTTTCACCAACGAGGACATCATCACCAGCATCACCTTGTACCAGGTCGTCACCAGAACCACCAAATACCAGGTCATTGCCATCGCCACCAAATACTAGGTCATCGCCACCATCACCGAAAACGTGGTCGTTACCAGCACCGCCTTTGACATTATCATTGCCACCGCTGCCTGAAACTAAGTCATTGCCACCTAATCCATCTAGGTTGTCAGCAATAGCTTTACCTAAGATTAAGTCATCGCGTTCGGAAGTTAAAGTAGTTTGAGAGGAAGCTGTGAAACCTTTTTGCTGACCTTTTGCTAGATAATGTTCTAGAGGATTTTTAAACAATCCCTTACTCAGGTCTTGTTGTACCTCTGGATTTAAGTCAGTATACAGACTTGATTCAAACCGAGAACTAATGAAGCGCTTCTCTTTGAAAGCAAAATTAACAATATGCTCAATAACGCTGATCTTCCCGGCTTTAACTGCTGCATCTACATCCTTATTAACTTGAAGATATTCCCCAACACTGATAGTGCTGTTGAACTCACGAATTTCTTTAAAACCCGCATTTGCCCAGTGCTGAAAACCACTAACAATTTGACCTTTATTCTTTGCTTCTGCAACATCAGGATTTAATTTTAGATAGTCTTCCTCATTAAAATAAGGAGTTGGAATTTCTTTGTTAGAGGCACCTTGTTGTAAAAAATATTGGAAAGCACTAGCAACTTCTCCCTTTTGGATGGCTTGCTGTACCTTGATGTTAGTACTTTGATAGTAAGTGCTACTAAAAAAGATACTAACGTTACGTTGTTCAATACTGCTAAATTTTAGAGCGTGTTCTAAAGCTCCGATTTCGCCTTTCTTCGCTGCCGCTGCAACATCAGGGTTATCTTGAAGATATTTTGTGGCATTAAAGAATGGATTACCAGTTTCCCGTCCTTCTTTATCGCCAGCTGCTTCGTAATGTTCACTGGCGCTGGTAATTTTACCTTCTTTAATTGCTTGGTCTACATCAGAGTTCAGTTCGCGGTATTTTTTCGGATCGAAGCATTCACAAGGTTGACGGTCTTCCTTTTTGCCGACTTTTTCATAATGCTCTTTAGCATTCTTGTACTCACCTTTTTTAATGGCTTCGTCAGCATCTTTGTACTTTTCGCGGTAAAATTTTTCGTCGCAAATGTCTGCTAAGTTTAAAGTCATACAATCTCTCTCCGAAGACTGAATAGTTTACTATTTCTCTTGTTGTGATGAAGAGAAGATAGATGCACTACCCGTAACTGACTGTATTCTACATGACTAGGTTCCCGGATTCCCGAAAAAAATTTTTAATTAAGAAATGATATCTTTAACCCTATAAGTGGGTAATATAAGTCTTATTCTTAATAACTTTTGTTCACCGTAAAGCTGTCATTGCGGTGGTATTTTCTGTTACTTTTGTTATTATCTCTATCTTAAGGTAGATGCTCAAAAAGTCAAGCTTGTGGTTGATTGATGCGGTTAAACTAACAATGGTGTCTCTAGAAATTGCATTTGTAAGCAATAACTCCTGGGTAATTAGTTTGCCATGATTGGGCGAATTTTTTACAACCAGTTACATCTGCTCAAGGGAATTATTGTTAGAGTTTACGAGAAGATAGTTCTCAGTGCGTTACGATCGCCAACAGCTAAATTCTTAACCTTTTCATAATATGACTTATTGCTTTAATCCCGCCTGTGAACAACCGGAAAATCCTCAAGAAGCAGAGGTTTGTTTAACTTGTAGTTGGCCTTTATTGTTACGGGGTCGTTATCGATCGCTTAAATTAATAGAAGAAGGAAATTTTGGCAGAACCTTACTCTGTGCAGATACAGACAGACTAAACGCCCATTGTGCGATCAAGCAATTTTTTAAATGGGGTAAAATAGAAAATTCGATCGACGCAATGACTAGAGCCAGACAAATATTTGAAAAAGAAGCTAAACTATTACTACAACTCGGAGAACATCCCCAAATTCCTACACTATTAGCTTGCTTCGAGCATGATAATCGCTTATACCTAGTACAAGAATTTATCGAAGGACAAAACTTACTAGACGAAATCTTAGAGCAAGGAACATTCAGCGAACAAAAAATTAGAAACTTATTAAACGACTTATTACCAATTTTAAAATTTATCCACAAACATAATGTAGTACATCGGGATATTAAACCGATGAATATAATTCGCCGCCAAAGCGACAAAAAATTAGTATTAGTAGACTTTGGCCTAGCGAAAATACTTAATACCAACTCTTTGGGAAAAACAGGTTCCCAATATGGTACAGAAGGCTATGCACCAATTGAACAAACACGGGGCAAAGTTTATCCAGCTAGCGACTTATTTAGTTTAGGAGTCACCTGCATTCAATTAGTTACAGGAACAGTAATAGAAGAACTTTATCACGCAGAAGAAGGCACTTGGGTATGGCGAGAATATCTCAGAAAAAGAGGTGCAGATGTTAGCGATAAACTAGCGCAAATCTTAACCAAATTAGTTAAAGATTCGCTCAAAGAACGCTACCAAAGTGCCAGCGAAGTCATGCAAGACTTACAAGAAAGCGCACCCAGATGGCAATGCAGCAAAAC
The DNA here is from genome assembly GCF_015207735.1 of [Phormidium] sp. LEGE 05292. GTDB lineage: Bacteria > Cyanobacteriota > Cyanobacteriia > Cyanobacteriales > Aerosakkonemataceae > Floridanema. The sequence goes on along the minus strand of NZ_JADEWG010000189.1, from coordinate 876 downwards.
CTTTAGTGGACATTTAGGAATAATAAACCGAGTCACCTTTAGCCCCGACGGAGAAACCGTAGCCAGCAGTAGTGAAGATAACACCCTAAAAGTTTGGAATTTAGAAACTGGTAAATTAGTCCAATCTGTAATTAGTGAATCCCAAAGCGTAAAATTCGCCGTCATCAGTCCCGATGGGCAAATGCTAGCCAGCGGTAGTGGAGATAATTCAATTCAAATTTGGCAGTTAGCCACAGAAAAAATTCAACATACCCTAATTGGACATCTCGATATTGTTAATCAAGTTGCTTTTAGTCCCAATGGACAAACTTTAATTAGTGGTAGTGCAGATAGTACAATTAAACTTTGGGATATCAAAAGTGGAGAACTGCTGCACACCCTAAGAGAACATACTGCTGCTGTAACAACAGTTATTGTTAGCCATGATGGTAAATTTGTTGTGAGTGGCAGTGAAGACAAAACCATTAAAATTTGGCATTTAGGTGGGGGAATACTGCTTCACAACTTAACAGAACATTGCCAAACAATTAACTCTTTAGCTATTAGCCTCGATAATCAGTTACTCGCCAGTGGTAGCGCCGACAATACAATTAGAGTTTGGCATTTAGCTACTGGCAAACTTATAGATATTCTCACAGGACACTCAGAACCAGTACGTTCTGTCGCCTTTAACCCCAATCGTCAAATTTTAGCCAGTGGCAGCGAAGATAGAACCATTAAGATTTGGGGACTGGGGACTGGGGACTGGGAACGTTATGAGTTGTAGGGGCGGGTGAGAGTAGATAAATCTGTGTTCACAACAAAAAAGAGTTAACAACACAACTCGCCCGTACCAGAGTTTTAAGTTAAGAAATTTCCCCTTGTCCCCTTGTCCCC
>NZ_JADEWG010000188.1 GCF_015207735.1 [Phormidium] sp. LEGE 05292 | reverse complement strand
CCCCAACCCCCAACCCCTACTTCCTAACCACTTCATACCAAAAATAACCAAGATGTCAGAGCCAAATCGAAACCCAATTCGGGTGAACAAAATTTTGGGAAAACAAGCAAGTTTTGGCCCAGTTCCCGCCAACCAAATTTTACCTTGGTTTGCCATTATCCTACTGACTTATTTGATTTTTGATGGTGTATTAGGCTGGGGAATTCCCAAAGTAGCAGCAATTAGTTTCTGGTTAATTGTTAGTTGGTGGTTTCTCACAGGTGCTGACCCTGATAGTTATATCAACCGCTTTCGTAAACCCAAAGGACGCAACTGGATGAGTGGTGGGGCAATCTACATCTCTCCCCTACTTTCTAGAAGCAGAAGAAAAAGTTTAAAAAGAGGCAAACGATGAAAGCTAAAATTCCGACCATTAATGCTCTCGACGAACATGGCATTAAGGCAACTTACTTCCCATTTGAAAACGAACTTGATTTATGCTGCTTAGTTCGTATCGAAAAAGACCAACGTTCCATCGGTGCATTTTTACTCAATAAAGGTGATATCAGCGACGAAAACAAATTCCAAGTTGTCTTTGTCTTTCACCTCACAGGCATTCACAATCAGCTTTATTCTGAAGAAGTTTCTGCCGCTTGGACAAACATTTCAGAAGCGATGAAGTTTCTGCCACCAGGGGAGAAATGTACCTTTCTCCTTGGACGTTATTCCGATGATTCAAACAGGCAACAACACTTGAATCATTTAGCCGAAAATTGTCCCCATATACTGCCAGCAATCTTATTACGAAACGAACAAGCTAGAGTCCGCGAACTCACTAGTCGAGGTACTCGTTCTATGTGGCAACAAATGGTATTTTGTACCTGGACTGCTGATGAGTTTGGGGAAAGAAAAACCGACCCCCTTGCCAAACTAATCTATAACTTGAATAAAACTTCTCGTTTCTTTTTAGATGGCGTAACTGGACGTTTATCCGAAAGACAAGAACAAATCTTGAGTAAAGTGTTAATGAAAGCCTACACTGAAGGCTTTTTGCAATGGGAAATGCTCTGGAATACCAAAGCTGGCTTAGAAGTTAGCCCTTTGGGAGAAACTGAACTTTGGCAATGGCTTTGGAGACGATTTAATACCACCCCTGCACCATCTATTCCCCAATTGTTAACGCTTAAAGAAGATAAAGAACGGGGGTTAAAAGTTGTCGAAACTATTACTTCCAGAAAACACGCCACCACTGTTTTAATTGAAGGCAACTTGGGACATTCTTCTTGTCCAGAACATCGACAATCTACATCAAGAGTGTACGTCAAAGATAAAGTTTGTGGCGTACTAAGAATGGTGGATACTGTTGGGGCATGGAATTCAGCTAGAGAACAGCTTTTGTGGTTGTGGAAAATTCTAAGCGAAAATCATATCCGCGACACCGAAGCTTGGGTGGAAGTTTCTCCAGCCAATCGTTTCTTAACTGAAGATAACCTGCACCGTCAAGCGAAACAATCAAAAACTGCCCGCGAACGTGCCCTACTCAAAGGTAGCGGACGCGATGTGGGAGCAGAAATCAAACAAGAAGAAAGTTTTGATGCCCAAAAAAGACTTTATCAAGGTGCTGTTCCCCTGAATGTTGCAGTAATATTCCTCGTTTATCGCGAAAATGCCGCAACTTTGGACTTAGCTTGCGAGTTATTATCCAATAGTTTTGGTACAGCTAAAGTTGTTCGAGAACGTCATATTGCTGCTCAACTTTGGCTGGAAAGTTTACCCATTACTTGGCGGAGAATCTTGCATTCTTCTTCTATTTTGACCGAACGCCGCTTAGTTTTAGAAAGTGAAACTGTTGCTGGTGTTTTACCTTTAACTGTTCCTAGAGAATTGGACAAAAAAGGCGTGGAATTCTTAACCATTAAAGGAGGGAAATCAGTTTGTGTAGACTTATTTTCCCTGACTCAACACGCACTGGTTACAGGTAGAACTGGCTCTGGTAAATCGGTTTTATTATGGCGATTTATACTAGATGCCATCAGTCAAGGTATACCAGTTGTGGGCATGGATATGCCAGCAGCAGATGGAGAAAGTTCCTTTAAAACTGGTATCGAATTATTAGGTGATGCTGGTGCTTACTTTGATTTAAGTAGAGCATCAAATAACTTGATGGAACCTCCTGATTTACGCCGTTTTGATGCGACAGAACGGGCTTCTCGGATGAAGTCTTGGTGTTCTTTCATCCGTAATGCTTTGGGCGTGATTGTGATGGGTAAACTCAATCTTCCTCACTTAGCACAACGAGTTGATGCCATTTTAATGCAAGCGTTGGATATTTTCTTGAGCGACCCTGACATTATCGAACGTTATAATTGTGCATTCAATCAAGGATGGAAATCTCTGGAATGGCAGGATATGCCTACTTTAAAAGATTTCTTGCGATTTTGTTCTATTGCCAGACTTGATATCAGGAAACCAGAAGCAATCGACCACCAAGCTATCAATCAAATCCAAAGTCAAATTCAAGCACTTTTAGTTAGCCCTTTGGGTGCAGCTATTGGCAAACCTAGCAGTTTTTCTCCCGAACCGATAGTTAAATTTTATGCACTTACTGGACTAACCAATGACCAAGATTCTTACACAATGGCTGTGGCTGCCAAAGCTGCTTGTTTGAGAGTAGCACTTTCTTATCCTAAGAGTTTGTTTGTCGGCGATGAACTATCTGTTTTATTCAAACGAGATGGTTTTGCGGCAATGGTAGGAGAACTATGTGCTACTGCCAGAAAAGATGGTCTGAGCATCATCTTGAGCAGTCAAGACCCCGATACTATTTGTAATTCCAGTGCAGCAGCAATGATTATGCAAAATATTACTTATCGCCTCACTGGTTGTATTACTTCCAATGCTGTAATTTCCTTTCAACGTTTCCTGGGATATCCAGTGGATATTATCAATCAAAATGCTTCCGAATCTTTCTTTCCCAGAAGGTCTGATTTGTATTCTTGTTGGTTAATTGAAAAGGGCGGACGCTTCTGGTCTACCAAATTTTACCCTGGCGAAATGACCTTGGCTGCTGTTGCTACTAACCAAGCAGAACGAAGAGCAAGACGCGCAATTTTGGCGCAATATCCCAACACTATTAAGGGTCAAATCCAAGGACTAGCTCATTTCACTAGTGTCTATGTACCTGCTTTAAAACAAGGTACAGAACTAATTGATAGCAATTTATCCCATCAACAATTGGAGCCTACAACTCATGAAAAAGCACTTATTTCTGCCTAAATTAGCAGTTGTCTCAGTTGTGAGTACTTCAGCTTTGTTGTTTGTCAATCCTACGCTGGCAGCTACTCAAGATACGACTCAAAACCAACAAGTTTCGCAGATTAGTTCATCTCAGGTAAATTCATTTTTATCTGCCAATCAGGTGACAAATGAAATCCAAAGTTTCATCAAAGACGTTCGTTCTTTTGTTCAGGGCGACTTATTTGGTGGCATTACGCAACTTGTTCAAAATGCTATTGGTGCAGTACAAATTCCCGATATCGGACAAGTTGTTAGTGAGATTATGAAAGGTTCTCTGCCAGAGGAAGCTGCTTTGGCGACTAAGTTAGAGAACAATGTTGCCAATTCTTATGCGATTCGTCAGGATACTGCACAAATGAGCGAACGAGTGGGTGCATTACAGGTAGCCCAAACTCAAACTCTTTCTAAAACTGCCCAAGAGCAATCAAAAATTACCAGAGAATTTAGCACGACAAATGCTAATGAATCGGCTCAAATGGCAGCAGATTCTCAAAGTTCTGATACCTCGCAACAGATTTTACAAAACATTTCCGCGCAGCTTAAAAATCAATCTGCTATTGCTGACTTGCAAATGAAAGAAGCATCTCTTGCTAGACAAGATAGAGCATTGCAACTAACGCTGACAGCACAAGCAGCACAGGAACTCAATGCAGCTAATATCCGGGAACGACAAAGTGCGATCGCATCCGGTAATGCAGCCGTTGCCCAAGGCGCTTTACTATTCATGCCAGGTGGCACAGTTTTAGGGGAAAGCAGGGAGTAGGAAACACAAATCATGCTTCTAACTCAACTTCTCGCTCAAATCACGCCACCAGATAATAGTGCTGATGCCACTGTCGGCTTAAACTTAATCTCCCAAAGTATCGCACTAAGCCGCCAAACAGTTGAAGCTTGGAACAAAGCTTGGGGAGATGCCATCAATCCCAGTGGTGCATTATGGGCAGGCTTGTGCAATTTAGGAACTATTTTAGCTGCCCTTAGCATCATGCTTCTAGCTATTAAAATGGCTTCTGATTATCAACAAAAGCGCTTCTCTTTATCAGAATTAGCAGCTGCAATTGTTTGGCCTTTATTCATTGCATTTTTTCTCGGTAACAATGGATATCTGCTATCCCAAACTGTGATGCTTGCCAGAAATATTGGTCATCAGCAAGTTGTGAATGTCCTCAACATCCAACTAGCTGATACTACCTTCAAACAAGCTATTTCTGATGTCACTTTAACCCAAAGTGTAAAAACTCAAGTTTCTACAGTTTATGCCGAATGTCAAGGTAAATCTGGTAAACCGTTAACAGATTGTTTACAAGAAAAACAGCCAATTGTCGAACAAATATTAACAGCAGCCGAACAACAAAATGGTGGCCCATTAGAACAAGCTCGTCAAGCCGTAGCACAATTAACAGACACAATACAAAATCCTGGTGCTGTTTTTAATGCCACTATTTCGTTTATCTTGATTTCTTTTCTCTATGCTTTGCAGTGGGCTTTTGTGAATATTTTAGAAGCCGCACTACTAATGACTGCTACCTTTTCACCCATAGCAATGGGGCTGAGTTTACTACCATTAGGCACCAAACCAATTTGGGCATGGTCTAGCGGTTTTGCTGCCTTATTTGGCGTGCAATTAGGTTACAACATCATCGTCGGATTAGCTGCCACCGTTATTGTAGCTGCTGGCGCACAAACCTTTTCAGATTTAGCTTTTTTAGCATTTATCAGCATCTTTGCTCCAGCTTTAGCATTGTTGATTGCAGGTGGTGGTGGAGTGGCACTTTATACAGGAATCAACAATCGAGCGCCTGCATTAGTTAATGCTGCCTTTGATGGTGTAGTAGCTGTCGCTACAGGACTAGCTGGCAAGGTAATTTAAGAAAGTGGAGAAACATGAATGTTCAAATCTCTAAATAGAACCAAACCTGCAAAAATTATTTTAGACTCAAAAGACATTCTGCCTTTGTGTTTTGTTGGATTAACTGCTTTTAGTTGCTTGAGTTTTCTGTTAATCCTATTTGTGGGCTTCAAAGTTAATCAATTAGCAGCTAGAAAGACAACTTTTGTACAGATGATAGATGGTAAAACCGTGCTTGTTTCCGAACAAGATTACCTTTATCGTCAGCCTGAAGTTATCAGAGAAGTAGTGCGGCAATGGGTTGATTTAACATTTAACTGGGATGGTGTTATTCCTGGTACAAAAGAATTAGACAAAGGTCGCAATATTGGTAATGGTAAGCGAGTTACTACTAATGCCTATTTTGGTTCTTTTCTGATTCAACCTGGGCCACAAGGTTTTCGTCAAGCAGCATTGCAATCATTAGCAGAGATTACCCCATCTAGAGTATTCAGCGGTCAAGTGCGTTCCAAGATGGTTATCTCCTATCTTTCTGCTCCCAGACAAACCAGAATTGGTGAATGGGAAGTAGACATGGTTGCCACTAGGGTATTAGTAAATCTACCTGGTGGTGCAGATGAAGAAATCCCCTTTAATCGCACTATCACGCTCCAGGCTGTAGATATTCCCTCGCCACCTACATCAGATGCTTCAGCTTTAGAACAGCAGCTTTATCAAATTAGAAAGGCTGGTTTAGAGATTACCAAAATTACCGAATTTACTCCTAATTAACCACATCAATAATTCAAACCAATGGATAACCAAAATAGCAATGTTACTGCTCAAAACGGACATACAGAAATAAATGAATTTGCCAATGAAAAATGGACAGCAGAAGAAATCGCTCAAATATCGGGATATCGACCGGAACAAACTGCTTTAGTTGACCATGAATTGATGCTAGAACGCTTAGAGGAAACCAAAGAAGAAAGTGACAGTAGCGAAAATCCACTAATTCGTTTTGCATTTGCTTCCTTAATTGTTGGTGGAATCATGCTTTTCTGTTGGTTGATTTGGTCAATTTTCTTTGCTGTCAAATCCCCTCCACCTCGTCAAGCTGCTACACCTACCCCTACTCCCACTACTACTGCTCCTAATAGCGATGAAGCGGCTCGATTGAAAGCAGAACTGGCTTTTAGAAATCAACTAAGTCGCCAACAACAGGAACAAAAGCTACCTGCACCTACTCCTACACCTACTTCTACAGCAGCAAAACCAGTTCCATCTCCTCCAGTAACAAGGCAAGCAGCTGCCCCACCACCGAGAATCATTCGAGAACCTGCACCACCTCCGAGAATCATCCGGGAACCTGCTCCACCTCCACGAATCATCCGCGAACCAGCCCCACCTCCGAGAATTATCCGGGAACCAGCACCACCCCCCAGAGTGATTCGGGAAAGGATACCAGTACCGCAACCACCGCAAGTAGCTGCTGTATCCCGTCCACCTGTGCCAAACACACCTGAAATTGACCCCTTTGAACGTTGGAATCAATTGGCGACTATCGGACAGCAAACTACAACCACAACAGAAGAAAAAGCTACTGTTCCCACACCGACTGTTATTTCCACAGCGCCATCTACAACAACTCAATCAAACTCCGAAACAATTCCTGTGGTTTCTCTCAACCATACCATTTCAGATGAAAGCACTTCTCCAAGTAGCACCACAATTGCTGCTATTCCACCTGATTTAACACCAGGAGAACGAGGTATTTTGAATGGCACGCCTGTATCTGAATCTGAAGTTGCTCCCACTACTACACCAGGGGAACCGATGCAAATCCAAATTGGTACCCTTGCTCAAGCTAAGGTGTTAGTTCCGATGATTTGGACAGCAGAAAAGTCAGCTAATAGTGGACGGTTCGCTGTGGAATTAGAAGAAGATGTTTTGTCTACTGATAATCGAATTGCCTTTCCCAAAGGTAGCATTTTGATTACAGAAGTTGATTCTGTTAGCTCCGATAACAACTTGGTCAACCAAACTGTAGTTGCTGTTGTTTATCCTGATAATTCTGGTCAGATTCGTCAACAACAAGTTCCGAGAAATAGCATTCTGATTCGTGGCGAAAATGGCAATCCGTTAATCGCAAAAGGAATGGGAAATCCAGGTAGTGAGATTGCCAGACAAGACATTCTAATTGGTTTATTAGGTGCAGCCGGACGTGCTGCTCAAGTTGTCAATCAAAACCAAAGCCAATCTGCAACCATTATTTCCAGTGGTGGATTTAGCAGTCAAACCATTACCACTACTGCCAAGGAACCTAATATTTTGGCAGCTGCAATGGAAGGATTTTTCCGACCGATGTCCCAACGATTAACCCAACGTGCTGACCGCACTACCCAAGAGATTTTGCAGCGTACTCCTGTGGCTGTTGTACCTCAAGGAACTAAAGTTTCGGTGTTTTTTAATAGTTTTTTTCAAGTGACTCGTTAAAGGAGCAAAAGATGAAAAACTTTTCTATCAAAGCAGCAATAATATGCTTAACTCTTTGTTATCCTAGCGTGGCACAAGCACAATCTAATCATTCTATTAAAGCCACTCAACCTGCAATAATTACTATCACTCCAGATGAAGGTAGTGGGCTTACTCAAGCCGCACGTACTATCGAAGTTTGGCCTGGTAGAGCAACTGCAATTGATTTTTCGCTTGTTAACGAACAAATTATTCAAGTATTTTTGGCAGACCCCAGTCGATTTACTTATGCTACCGATACTCCATTAGATAAAGGCAATGCGACTACATTATTTTTGCGTCAAATATTGCCTTTGAAATTTCCCAATCTGACAACTGCTAGAGAAACCAATTTGTTTATCAAAACTAAAACTGCTGATGGTAATGTACGCCTCTACACTTTCAATATCCGTCCGGGAACGGCGACACCTGTTTATCATGGTTTAAGTGTGGCTAATATTACTTCTTCTCCCAATGGAAAAGAACCAGTTTTACAAGTTGGCTTTTCTCGTCAAGCTACCCTCGATGATATTGAACGGGGTTTGCAAATTGCTGTAACAAGAGGTTATACCACTGCATCTGACCCTATCGTATACAAAGTCCGGGACTTTTTAGCAAGAGCTAGAAATACGAATTATCAATCTTTAGTTGAGTTAGCCCAAACAGTAAAAATCCCTTTACCCGTACTTACGCAATTGGGTAGTTTAGGAATCGGAAATGTTCAATGAACCAAACATATCCCGTTATCCTCTATCCCGAAAAGATTCTCAAGTTTTTAGCTCAAAATTCTACAGGGCGAACACATCAACTGCAACCAATTCAAGAACCACCAATCAAATCAGTTCCTCCTCCCCGCCGGAAAACTTATCTATACCTATTGCTATTTCTAGTTAGTGTACTGATGGCTGTTTCTTTTACTTTTCTATCTCCCTTTTGGTTGGTTGTTATGGCTTGGCTAGTCATTTTATTCGGAATGTTCGGCGTGATGTTCCCGCATCTACCAACCACTAAAAAACACCATCACAAACAAATTACAGATGCTCAACAAGTCCCACAATTATCTTCTCCCGATAGAGAACATCAACTAAGTGTATTACTTGCTGATTCTGTAATCACATCTATAGGAGTTGGCAACGCACAAGTAGGAGTTTCTGAAAAAGCATTTCAACAAATCTTACAACAATTCTTTCCTAACATCGTGCCGGGATTGCAATTTAAAAACCCAGTATTAGACTTCCCTTATTCAGTTGACTTCGCTTTGTTCCATAAAAGCGGACTTAGCATTGATATCGAAATTGATGAACCTTACGTTGGCAATACCAAAGAACCATCACACTGCATAGATAGTACTAAAGACGATATCAGAAATAAATTTTTTACTGCTGGTAACTGGGTAGTGGTGCGTTTCTCAGAAAAACAAGTAGTTCAATATCCCCAAAGTTGCTGCCAAGTGATTGCTTCTATAATCGCACGAGTAACTGGCGATTACACTTATCTAACTCAACTTGAGAATCTACCAAAATTGCCTTCAGACCTTATGTGGACTACTCGCCAAGCTAAAAAATGGGCTAAACAAAATTATCGCCAAACTTATTTACCTTGAAGAGGATTTAATCATGCAATATCTCCAAGATTTACCAACTTTATTCCAGCAAGACCAGTGTTTTATCGCTGTAGAAACTCCTTTAACCGAACGCCTCAAGGTATTAGAATTTCTCTTATCTGTTGCTCAACAACAAGGATTACCTTTATATTTTTGGAATTGCGGTTATCCATCTTTACGGCAGGTAATCTTTGATGAAACTATACAACTTATTCCTACTAATTTTTCCTGCGAGTCAGGTTTGGCATGGCTTTTAGATAATAGCCAAATACCAGGAATGTGTGTTTTTGAAGGTGCTCTTATTCCCGATAATCAGGGAATTTGGTCGCGTTCCCAATTAGCTATGATTACTAACCTCGCTTATGATTTGTCTACTAGAGGACAACAACAATTATTGGTAGCACTTGAAACTTACGTTGAACTACCCTCAGAATTAGTAGCTTTAGTACCAGTGTTGGTTAACCCTCTGCCAAATGCTTTTCAAGTAAAGCAGATAATCGAAAAATGTTGCACTGATTTTATTATATCAAAAGAATCGGACAGCTTAGTAAGAACTTGTCTGGGTTTACCTGCTTACGAACTACAAACACTCCTGTTACGATTAACAAAAAATACTTCTACTGTGGCTCAACTAATTGATAAAGTACTGATTTATAAAACCTCGAAATTAAAAGGTCAAGGAATTGAATTTATCAGCAAACCGGATGTACCTGCTGTAGGTGGTTTAGATTTATTAGAAGGAATACTTGAACGTGCTGCTGCCTTACTCAAACCAGAAGCTAAACAACATAATCTTACATTTCCTAAAGGTTTAATATTGTGGGGACCACCTGGTACAGGAAAAAGTTTAAGTGCTAAGTTAGCTGCATCTAAAATGGGCGTTCCGATGATAGCTGCTGATTGGGCGGGATTGCGCGGTACTACTGCTTACGAATCACGAAAGAATTTGCGCGAGTTTTTGCAATTTTGTGATTCTTTAGGTAAATATGGCTTGGTGCTTTATTTCGATGATTTTGATAAAGGTTTTGCTGGTTTTGATTCTGATAATGATGGGGGAATATCTCGACAATTAGCTGGTAAATTGCTCACTTGGATGCAGGAAAGAACTTCTCAAGTATTAGTAATGGCTACCGTTAATAGATTAGAATTTTTACCTCCTGAATTAATCCGTCGGTTTGATGATATCGTGTTTGTAGATTTACCGCATACTGGTGCGAGATATGAAATTTTCAAATTGCATTTAGCTAAATATTTCCCTGGTTTAAATTTTAGCGAACCAGATTGGTGGCGACTATTGCGAGAAACGAAATTGCTGACTCCAGCTGAAATTGGTAATCTCGTCCGCAAAACAGCCCAGGAAGCTTTTTACCGCAATAGTTTACAATTTCCTGCCGAACTGTTAAGTAAACAACCTTTAAATGTGACAGTCAAAGACTTTTTGGCACAACGTTACAGCTTTACTCCTAGTATGATTCGAGAGGAAGATAAAATTATCGAAATCCGCAATAAAGCATCTTATGCTCGTCCTGCTTCTTCACCTGATAGAAGTCGCTGGGCTAAAGAACCTGAAGTTTTGTTTGGTATGCCTGAAGGGAGCAGGGGAGCAGGGGAGCAGAGG
>NZ_JADEWG010000187.1 GCF_015207735.1 [Phormidium] sp. LEGE 05292 | reverse complement strand
CCCATCCCCCCATCTCCCCATCAGCCTAAATATTCAATTTAAATGCGTAGCAGTTTATCTCCCCTGCTCCCCTGCTGCCTCAATAAGTAATTTAGATGGGTGACAGCTTAACTGGCTGTTGCTTGTGCTGTTTGATCGCTGGTTTCTTCAAATTTAATAACATCTTGGCGCGGATCGACGTAGCTGACGCGAACATCTAATCGATCGCCCAAATCTACTGATCGCCTAAAGCCCATCGGCAACTCTAAACCCAAATCTTCCAACAAAATCAAACCCAACCTGTCATCTTCCCTTAACCAACGCAGCAACAAAGCTTGCCAAACTTGGCCAGGATTACGCCGCAAATATTCCAACGCCCAATAACGATGAGTTTGCCGTTCCACCAAACTAGCTTCTTGCGTCACCATCGACACACTCATCATCACTTCTCTCAACTCATCTGCGGAAAATGGCAACGGATCGCCCCGCAAATGCGCTTTAATTTGGAAATGAGCCAACAAATCGCTATAACGGCGAATCGGAGAAGTTACCTGACTGTAGGTATTCAAACCCAAACTAGCGTGACGGGCAGGAGTAATGCTAATCTCACTGCGAGGCATACAACGCCGCATCGCACAAGCACGGGCAGGCCCAGCCGGAAGCAACAGTAACTCTTCTTCTGAAGGTAATTCTGGTTGTGGCTGACTGCGGAAAGGCAAAGCTAAACCATGTTCTTGACCATAACGGGCGGCTACTTCCCCGGTCAAAATCATCATTTCCGCGACCATTACACGGGATTGCGAGTCTTCCAAAACTTGAATATGGATCTCGTCATCTTCCACCTTAATCAGTCCTTCCGGCAAATTAATCGTAATTGCCCCTTGAGACTGTCGCCAAGCTTGTCTAATTTGGGCGGCTTTTGCGATCGCAGTTAATTCCGGTTCCGCTGGAACTGCCAGATCCAGCATCTCATCTACATCTTCGTAAGTGAGACGATAAGTAGGCTTAATAATCGTCGGATGAATACTGTACTCTTGCACTCCGCCAGTTTCATCCAAAATTACCCCAAAACTCAGAGCGTTACAAATTTTCCCCTGCACCAAACTCATTGGCCCAGTTGCCAACTCAGTCGGGAACATGGGAATCATCCCTGTGGGCAAATATAACGTAGTGCTGCGCCGTCGCGCTTCCAGGTCTAACTCATCTCCTGGCATTACCCAGCGACTAGGGTCAGCAATATGAATCCACAAACGTTCCCTACCGTCGGGAAGTCTTTCCCAACTTAAACCATCATCAATTTCCTTGGTGCTCTCGTCATCAATGGTATAAACCTTAAGATGAGTGAGATCCAAGCGATCGCTATCTGGGTCTGGGGGTGGAGTATCAATACGCAGCTGAGCCACTTCTAGCACCTTATTTGAAAAGTGAACTGGAATCTGACTGCGCCGGAGAAATAGGTTTTCATGGTAACTCCACAATCCCAATTTCACCAACAAATCAAAAGCCGCTTGTGGGTTTGTTGGTAATTCTAGAGCAGCCAAAGTTTCTTGGGCTAAAGAGCGCCCAGTAGCTTCCTCTCCTAGTATGACGTACCTTTCTAACGCATCGATACGATTACGATACCTAGTTTCGGAAAATGCTTCGCGGACGCTATTGTATGATTCTAATGCTCTGCCAGCAATTACTTGTTGGACAAGAGTCAAAAATTCTTCTGATTCTCGTTTGCGTTGTTCAGCTACTTCTATTTGGTGTTTGATTTCTCCGACCAAAGTTGCTGAACGTGGTTCGTAGCGATCGTTCTTTTGCTTAAAATAAATCTTATCTTCCGACAGGAGGTAATATGCTGCATAACACTGCGCCTGTGTTTGTTCAGAAAACAGCAACATTGCCATCCCTGGAATATTTACACTTTCTCCAGTTTCTGACAAAATTTCCCAAGCCACTTCTAAACTCGTTGGGTCGAGATAGGTTTCTACCTCTTTACGAAACTGAGGAATTTCTTTCGGCTGGTATGTTTCACCGTTAACTTCGTAAGTGATTTGTCGGGGATGAATATTGTAAGATTGACCGCGATCGTCAACTACAATCCAGTTAGTTTTGCCATCTGGACGTTCCGCAACAGCTAAACGCCGTTCTCCATGTAATCTAAATTCAACCAGCCTTCCCTTTTCCACAATTGCAAAAATCCCCAGACTGCAAATATTGGGAGTTTTGAGTTTTGAGTTTCCGCTTTTGATTGAGAAAACTCATCACTCATCACTCAATCTATATTCGGTTTAACCTTCTTGGTTAATAAATGGCAATAGTGCCAGAATCCTGGCTCGCTTGATTGCAATAGTCAAATCTCTTTGCTGCTTGGCAGTCAAACCAGTAATCCGGCGTGGCAAAATTTTACCGCGCTCGGTGATAAACTTACGGAGCAAATCCACATCTTTATAATCAATGGGTTCGCTAGGCTTAATCGGAGATAGGCGACGACGAAAATATGTCATGGTCAATTTTCCTTGGCAATATGTCCTTGGGTCATTGGTCGCTAGTTATAGGTAACTATGACTAATGACTATTTGATTTCTTTGTGAACGGTATGTTTGTTACAGTGGGGGCAGAACTTTTTCAGCTCTAGCCTCGCCGTCGTATTACGACGGTTTTTTGCTGTTGTGTACCGAGAAACACCGGGCGATCGCTTTTCCGGGTTAGTGCGACATTCGGTGCATTCCAATGTCACAATGATGCGAACACCTTTAGCCATAATTTTACAAACTCTAAAGTCTGGGCAGAATTAAACACAAATATCTATCATTTCATATTTCGGGTAAGTTCAGCAACTAAACGCTTCACTTTTTAATCCCATGCTATCAGTTCAACAAGCAGAACAAATTATCCTCACTTCCATCCAACCCCTCGATCCTCAGAGGAATACAGAGATTGTATACCTTTTGGCGGCCTCCGGGCGGATTCTGGCTCAAGAAATCACCAGTCAGCTAGACTTTCCCCATTGGGATAATTCAGCGATGGATGGTTATGCCGTCCGTCACGCAGATGTAGCCGAATCTAATGCCGAAAATCCGGCAACTTTAGAGATAATAGAAGAAATTCCGGCGGGAAAAGCCCCGCAAAAAACAATTCAACCCGGACAAGCGGCGCGAATATTTACAGGTGCAATGATGCCAGCAGGGGCGGATACTGTAGTTATGCAGGAAGTAACACAGCGATCGGGAAATTCTGTCACAATCCTAAATGCACCTGCACCTCAATCTTTCGTTCGCCACAAAGGTTCTTTTTCCCCAGCAGGAACACCTTTGCTTTCTCCTGGGATTAGCATAGGCGCAACCGAAATTGCTGTCCTCGCTTCCGCCCAATGTACCCAAATTCCAGTTTATCGCCGTCCGGTTGTGGCAATCCTTTCCACAGGCGACGAACTGGTAACACCCGATCGACCTTTAAAACCCGGTCAGTTGGTAGACTCAAATCAATATGCTTTGGCAACTTTGGTGAGACAAACTGGTGCAATACCCCAAATGTTGGGGATTATTCCAGACGATCCACAACAGCTACAAAATGCGATTTCTCAAGCTTTAGAATTTGCTGATATGGTAATTTCTTCAGGCGGTGTTTCGGTTGGAGAATATGATTTCGTAGATCAAATTCTCTCTTCTTTAGGTGGAGAAATTCAGATTCGCGCCATTGCTGTTAAACCGGGAAAACCCCTGACTTTTGC
This sequence comes from [Phormidium] sp. LEGE 05292, assembly GCF_015207735.1. Taxonomy (GTDB): domain Bacteria; phylum Cyanobacteriota; class Cyanobacteriia; order Cyanobacteriales; family Aerosakkonemataceae; genus Floridanema. The sequence continues at coordinate 7,230 of NZ_JADEWG010000187.1, read as the reverse complement.
TACTTTTAGTTCTTCCAGTCGCCAAGCACCGATTATTTATTTTGGTTTGCCAGGAAATCCGGTTTCATCCTTAGTAACCTTTTGGCGATTTGTGCAACCAGCAATCAAAAAACTTTCAGGAATTTCTGATTTTTGGCAACCAATGTTTGTGCAAGCTAAAACTCAGCATAGTTTGAAATCTGATGGTAAAAGGGAGTCTTATTTTTGGGGTAAATTACATTTAGTAAATGGAGAATATGAATTTACTCTGGCTGGTGGTAGCCAGAGTTCAGGAAATTTGATTAATTTGGCACAAACTAATGGTTTAGCAGTTTTACCAGTGGGAAAAACTTTGATAAATGCTAGAGATTTGGTGCAGGTTTTACAAGTAAGATAGTTTTTCTTTTTGGTCAGGTAACGACTGAAGTCGTTACAACGGACTTTGGAGTTCTGGGGATTGTTCGGGTTCTTTGTTTGCTTGGATGAATTCTGCGATCGCATCTTTCACCAAAGGCCCACAATCATTTCTAGTATAATAAGTGCAACCCCTTTCAACGTATGCTGTTGCCGCTTCCAGTGCCTCCTTGATATATTGATTGCTAGCATCATCAATTGCTTCACTAAGTTTCTTGCCAGTAAACTGATTAATTCGCCGATCTTTCCTGACTAATTCGCGAGTATCTTTATAAGTTTCTTTCTCTTTAGCTTTGAATCTTTCATTTAATTCAAACTCAAGCCTTAAATAACGTTTTGAGGACGCTCCTCCCATAATTTGCCGACAAATTGTACTGGAAATTTCAGCATTAGGTCCCATAAATACATCAACAATTTTTTGCGCCCAATCTAAAGGTTTCCACTCTTTTGCTTCTTCATAAAAATATGGTTCTCCATCGCGCCCAGTACTAACAGAAAGGACAGAAATATCCTCTAATTCGAGATTTTCAAGTTTATATTCTTGCTTGATTTCTAGCGGCACATCTGGGTTTTGACTAATCCTTAAAGCTAAACTAATCGCTGCTAAAGATGGATTATTGGCAGAGACTCCCCCATCAATGTGGGGAAAAGACCAGTTGCCAAATTTTTCCGTATTGTAGGGTTTTAATTCATAAGGAGGGAAGTAAGTCGGTGCTGAAGATGAGCTAACACAAATTTCCCAAATTGGGGTATCGTCGTACCATCGCGCCCCAATATCAGGATGACAATTAGTGAAAAAAGTAGCGTTCCGATAAAGCAAATCATAAGCGAGAATTAAAATCATCGGCTTTTCAATTTCGCTGATTTTTCCGAGACCTAATTCTGATTTTAAAACCCGAATTAATCCTTCATGAGTATATTTAGAAGGCCAAAAGAAATCAGCAATATCCTGTAAACCTGGTGGCAAAGGTCGAGGCGGAAAAATCATTATCCCTTTATTTTTATAGAGATTAACTAGCTCTTGACAGGTTTTTCCGTTAGCAATTGCTGCGGTTAATATTGATCCGGTAGAAGTTCCGGCGATCAGATCGAAATATTTGTGTAAAGGTTTACCTTCTTTTTCGAGAACTTGTCTCTCTACTTCTTGAAGAATGCGAGCCGAAATAATTCCCCGCATTCCACCACCATCTAAGCTGAGAATTTTAAAAGTCACGGTGATTTCCTCCGAAAATTTTCTATTAAATTGTACTAGCTGATGTTGATTTACGCAGCCTCAACTGAGGACATATCATGTTCTACAACAAAGACATTGGCGTAAAGATTTGCCAAAACTTGTTTACCTTCCTGGGTTAATTCCAAATATCTGAGTCCTTCATCAATATAGGGATAAACCACATTCCAGTAGAACTTGGCATAATTTTGTCGTAAATCTCCGGGATGACGATAGCCGAGACTTTTGTTTGTACCTATTTCTTCAAATTCGTAGTAAAGTGCGCCAATTTTTTTCAAATATCTGGGGTCGCTTAATTGACCAATCAAATCTGCGGCACGAACTAAACCTGGACAATTTCCCTTATCTTGATGGTCTTCATCTTTAGGTACTGGGAAACGAGTTAATTCCATATTCAGTTGTATTTTTGGAGCATCAATTAGTTTGTGATAGCCAAAGCGTTCTTGAATAAATTGTTTACCTCGGTCTACGTGATAAGGGGCTAAACTGGCATCCGAAGAGCCAGGACTTAGTTTGATCATTTCGTTGTTGATTCCAGTGGCGTATAAGTTATCTAAAGGTCTATCTTGACGACAAACGCCTTTAACATAGCCGATGTCATGGCACAACAAAGAAATGATGCAATGCAGCCAATCTTCGCAGGATATTCCACCTTCGCGGATGTGCTTACCCCGCATGATTTCTTGCCCTACGAGAGTGACTAAAATTGTGTGTTCGACGTTGTGGTACAGGGCATCGCTGTTGGCTATGTTTTCTAATGCCATATTTCCCGCCCAAGCGATGATATCGGCGTAGTCTGGTTTCCAGCCTCCATAAGTCCGTCGATAACCTTCGCGTAGTTCTTGGACGAAGCGATCGATAATTAATTGAGTAGCATCAAACATGATCAATCTTTTCTACTTGCGAGACACGACAGGCACTAGGGCGATTTGGGCAATGGTTAGCTGCTTCGCTCTAGACTATGTGAATATAATGAGCGGTTTTCCTGTTGTGCAGGGTGACAGTAGGCGTTTGTGGTTGTGACTTGAGTCTCAATGATCTGAAATGAAGACTGGTTATAGGTTCAAGAGTTCTTGTTTGGTGTGTTTAGTGCGAAATAATTAGTTTTTCAGTCAAGAGTCGATCGCAATTTGTCCCAGACGTTTGAGAATCTTTTAAAACTAGGTGTGACCGCATCTGACAAAGAAACCCAGTTTTTTGGAAAAACCGGGTTTCTGGAGTAATTCACGATTCTGGTTGCGGTTGAAAAGTTCCTTTGATTAAATCCAAAACGACTTGAATTGTACAAGCTATTCCCAATAAAACCATTAACATTACTGGTGAAAGTTGCGATCCTGCGATGGCGATCGCTAAAATCAATGCGGCAGAACCTACTCGATAGGCGGCTAAAATTTTTCGTTTTCTAACTGTGCCTAAAGAGCAAGTAATGAGATGAATAATTGCTAGGGAAACTAGGCAGATAATCAGAGAAATACAAATTAACCATCTGTCTCCACTGGGTAATATTGTGGCTTTTTTTGCGGACACAATAATATGTTCTACTCCTACACCAGTACCAGCAATTCCAATGGCTAAAGGGAGATGGAAATATAGCCAAAGTAAACCTTTTCCCACGTTTCCATTACCCATTGCCCGTAGGGGAGAACCATCTACACTATCAAAATAAATCCACCACAAACAAAAGGCGATTAAAATTCCTAGTAAGGCGACGGCGGCGGATGCTATACCCCATTCTAGTTGGGAGACTCCTTTAACTACGGCTATTACTGCTTCGCCTAAAACGATGATGGTAAATAATCCTAAACGTTCGGGAATATGGGAAAAATTTGGGGGAATTTGGGCGACTAATTTTCCGGCGGTTAGGGGTGTACAAAAATCAACAAGTAATGCTATTACCCACAGTGTAATTCGTAAATAAATTGGAACAAAACCTGAGATTAACCAGATAATGGCAGCGATCGCAAAACCTGTGGCGTACCAGTAAGTTAACTTTCGCGCTACGGGAATAAAATATCCGGCGCAAAGATATTGAAAGATTAAAATACTTCTAACGGCTACGTAGGAAAGGGCAAAGGCGGCGGAGTTTTCTCCTAGTCCGTCATGGACGTTGATAGCTAAGATGGCGATCGCTACCATTTGCAGTAATGTTAGCAGTCGATGGGGAATATTTTCCGTATCAAATCTCGTGGCGTAATATGTTGCACCTACCCAAGACCACCAAATTGGCACGAACATTATTACGTAGCTGAGAAAGCCGGAAATGGTGATATGATCGTGTAGATAATGGGCGACTTCGGCGATCGCAGCTACAAAGATTAAATCGTAAAATAGTTCTAGCCAACTAGCACGTCTTTCTTTCTCTCGATCTTCACTCAGTAAATATGGTGGTTGCCATAAGCTTTTCGACATTTTTCGCTCTCCATGCTTTCCCAAAACAATTTTAGTCAGTAAAGTTGCGAAATCTTTGTTATGAGGATATCACTTTGGGAGAGGTATTTTTATTTATTCATTTCTCAATAGAGGTTTTCTGCTGTTGATTCATGGGAATTTCAATTAAAAATTCTGTACCTTGTCCTAATTCTGATTCACAACTTAGCATACCACCATGCTTTTCTACGATAATTTGATAACTAATAGATAAACCCAAACCTGTACCTTTACCTACTGGTTTAGTGGTAAAAAATGGGTCGAAAAGTCGCTTTTTTGCTTCAGGAGTTATACCTACACCATTATCCGCAATTTTGATTAAAACGCGCTGGGGATTTTCTTTTGTTCCTTCTCCAATAACTGCGGTACAAATTTTAATAATACTGGGATTAATTTCAATTTCTTCGCCTGAACGCTGTTCGTTGTAACTATCTAAGGCATCGATCGCATTAGTGATAATATTCATAAATACTTGATTTAGTTGTCCTGCATAGCATTCAATTTTGGGCAATTTACCATATTCTTTAATCACTTCAATAGCGGGATGATTGGGTTTATCTTTTAAGCGATTTTGTAAAATTAATAATGTGTTATCTATGCCTTCATGAATATCGACTGCTTTCATTTCTGCTTCATCGAAGCGCGAGAAGTTGCGGAGACTTAATACAATTTGCCTGATCCGTTCTGCGCCGATTTTCATAGAAGATAACATTTTTGGTAAGTCTTCAATTAAAAAATCTATTTCAGTAGTTTCATAATAATCGTGAATTTCTGATGCTGGATTGGGATAATAACGCTGATAGAGACGCAGCAGTTCTAGTAACTCTTGAATGTAGCCGTCGGTATGAGATAAATTTCCATAAATAAAGTTGACAGGGTTATTAATTTCATGGGCTAATCCAGCAACTAATTGACCCAGACTAGACATTTTTTCGGTTTGAATAAGTTGAGTTTGAGTTTTTTGCAATTCTTGTAATGTTTGCTTTAATTGCTTAGCTTTTTCCCGCTCTCTCGTAGCTAGTTGATGTATAGCTGCTTCGGCTTGTTTGCGCTGAGTAATGTCATTGTTGATTTCCAACATAGCGATCGCATTTCCCCAATTATCTCTTTGTAAAGTCCAACGACTTTCCACAGTAATTTTTGTCCCATTGCGCTTAGTGTGAATTAACTCACCTTCCCAATATCCTTTTTCAAAAAATTCGCGAAAAAGTTCTTCACGAGATGTGGGAAAAACAGTTTGTAATAATATATGTGTATACTCATTAATACACTCAGATTTGTTCCAACCGTATAGTCTTTCTGCGCCTTGATTCCAAAATTTAATTCTGTTTTCTAAGTCACGAATAATAATGCTATCACTAGCTAAATCCAACATTTCCATATTTTGCTCTAAACTTTGTAGAGCTTCTCGAAGTTGTTTAGCTTGTGTTGTGCGTTCATAAACTAATTTTTCCACTTCTGAAGTATGACGTAATGAAGTTAGTAAATAAGCAGTAACAAGCGCAGTTAAAAGTAAACCACTAAACAGCGTTACCCAGGCTCTCCAAAAAGCTTGAATACCTATATACTCTGCTTGGGGAATCAGCAAAAGTGACCATTGGCGATCGGCAACATTAAGGTTACGAGTACAGAAATTGTCATTACAAAAATACCCGGTATTGATTTTTTCTGGAAATTTGCGATTAATATCAGTTATTATTTGTTTATTACTTGATTCATAAAAAGACAAAAAACTCTCCTCCTGAGAAGCAGAACTATCCAACAAATAAAAGTCCATATAATTTAACTGCACTCCTGCTAAAGCCGCTTTAACAATATCAGAAATTTCAAATACTGCTATAGTAACTCCTTGAAAATTCTGACGATGAGATTTTAAACTATTCAGAGTAGCATCCGATCTATAAATAGGTTGAAACGTTAAAAAGCCAAGTTGTTTTGTAGTAAAAAATTTGATTCGGTCTGTAGCCGCCATTTTGCCTGTATCTCTGGCTTTTTCTAAAGGAATACGACGGGAAGATTCGGAATTTAAATCATAACCTAAAGCTCCAACTTGGCTTTGTCGAGATTCTATATAAGTTACAGGAAAATATTCAGGGCGCTCTTTGGCTCTAACCATTTGACCGGAAGCTCCACGTTCTATAATTTCAAAGGTAGGATAACCTTCGGCTCGAATTGCTTGCTCGTAACTTTGTCGCTCTGCTGCTGATACCCGACGAGACCAACTAAAAGCCAAAATACCTGGATATCTAGTCATAAAATATTGAACAAAAGTGGAAAATTCTTGGCGATCGACTTTTTCTGTTGCTGCATAGAAGCTACGAGTAGCACGGAGCATTCCTAAGTTAGTATCGATACTTTGTTGCAGCGCAGTGGCTAACCTATCTCCTTGGTTTTTGAATTCAGCACGGAGAGTTTCTTTTTCCCATTTTGCTACAGAGAGAGCGGCAACAATTGAGAGGAGAGTACCGACAGCTAAGATTAACCATGCAGGAGTGTAGCGGCGCTTTTTTGGTGAATTCATATTGATGAGTTTATTGTTTAATAAATACTATTTTCTATGAATATTTACTTATATGTAATCAGTAAGATTGCTATTCTATACCAAAGGTATATACTAAGGAGTAAATACTTAATGAAAATAAGCTGATTAAAACTAATATTAAAATCTATGAGAGCCTGAATAATTTAACCACTGTAGATTAGCAATGTGCCAAGATGGGAAAAGTATTTACTCAGTTCGCTACTAGATGACTTCAACTGATCCCTTGTTAAATTCAACACTGCAACGCCTGCGTGATGTACGACAAACTCTGTTGCGTCTTCACAAGGCACTACTCGATTCGGAACGAGTTGAGTATGAACAGTTCCACGGACGCATTAAGTCAAACAACGAGTTTTTTCGATTGGTGATTGGCGATGAGTGGTTTAGCTGGCTGCGTCCTATCTCTCAATTTATTGTTCAGATTGATGAGTTTTTGGCTTCTAAGGAACCTGTGACTTTGAATGAAGCTAATCAACTTTTAGAAGAAGCACGAGTTCTGATCCAACCATGTTCTGAAGGAACTTTGTTGGAAAAGCAATATTATCGTGCTATTCAACGCGACCCTGACATTGCTTTTATGAGTGCGGAAATGACAAAAATGTTGGCACATTAGTCTAGGGGATGGGGAGATGGGGAG